>CAZHVC010000012.1:0-12514 GCA_964535765.1 uncultured Ignavibacteria bacterium
CTATATGTCCACACACCAGTACCCCTACTATCCTGGAACTGGAGCAACCCATGAGATAGGGGAAGGTAAGGGAGAAGGTTTCACCATAAATGTTCCCCTGTCCCCAGGCCATGGGGATGGCGATTATATAAAGATATTCGAGGAGCTGTTCGCCCCAGCGATCGAGGAGTATAGGCCGGATATAATCTTTATCTCGGCAGGTTTCGACATATACTTTGGCGATCCCCTCCTCGGAGAACAGGGCGCTGTTATTCACGGCCAGCACGCCGTTGAGATTATCCAATATCAATTGACATCTGGCGAACATGCCGGGCTTGAGGCGGCCGTCGGGATTGTCCATTTCGATTTCGACACGGAACAGTCTCGTTTCGGGGTCGGCCGATTGCGCCTTTTCGACGACGCGGGCCTCGACCGGCTCCGCACCATCGACGGTAACCTGCGCACTTTGCCCCAGATCGATTTTGCCGATATCGGCGGAATTCACGTAAACCGTCATTCTCATTTTCTCCGTTGCGGCTATGGTTGCCAGAGGCAGACCGAGCGGGGCCTGTTCACCGAGCTTGACCACGATATCGGTGACGACACCGTCGATCGGCGAGGTCAATTCCACCGATTCCCGGGCGGCGTTGAAATCGGCTTGGGCGACCTCGAAAGCGGTGCGGGCGCTCTTGAAGTCCTGCTCAGAGACGGCTTTTTGTTCGTAGAGGCGGGAGATTTTTTCATAATTATCTTTGGCCTGCTGATAAATCGCCTGAGCCTGATGATAGCGCGAGTTCACGCCGAATTTGTCGAGCAGGATTACCGGTTGCCCTTTGGCCACGCGGCTCCCCTCGGACAACGGAATGTCGACGACCCGTTCGGGTATCATCGCATAAATTTTCGCCTGTCGGGCGCCCTCGAGAGTGCCGGCGAACGATTTGGAGACGGTGATATCGCTCAGTTCGGCGGGGGCGGTTTTGACCGCCACACGGGAAACCAGTGGAGCGGTTTTTTCAGCGCCGTTGCAGGCAATCAGCAATAACAAAATCGACAACAGGAAAATACCGTTGAATTTCATATGAACCACCTACCTTATCAATTCTTCTTCGCCGAGAGCTTTCAGAAGCGAGGCGAACCCGGTCACCAGATCGTTGAATGCGATAATTTTATTCGTCTCGGCCGCCGTCAAAGCCACTTCGGCGTCGAACATTTCAAGCTGGGTGCCGACGCCGTTTTCGAACCTCAGGCGGGCGATATCAAGGCCGCGGCGGGCCATCTCCACCGTTTCGGCGCCTGCGGCCAGATTTTCCCGGGCTTTTTGATAATTCCACCAGCATTGTTCAAGTTCGAGGAGCAGATTTTCTTCGAGCTCGGTTTCGGACAGACGGGAATTCGCAAAATCGATTTTGGCTTGTTTGGCCTGAGAAACGGTGCGCCATGAGTCGAATATCGGTATGGTGATAGCGATACCGGAATAAGAGCTTCGTTTGAAATCGGCCGAGCCGGGGAATTTGTCGGGATCGATTTGAGCCTGGTATTGCAGAGACGTTTGAAAAAATATGGAGGGACGCCAGCCGCCCCAGGCGATCGAGATGGTTTTTTTATAGATATCTGTCCTATAGCGGGCCATTTTGATCTCCGGCCGCTTTTCGAGCATGGCCAAACGGGCGGAGTCAAGATCGAGCGGCGGCAGCAGATAGCGATCGATTTGCCGGTCCTGAATCAGCCGGGGTTTGCTGTCGACCGGCAGGCCGATCAGGTTGTTCAAGTTTTTGTAGGCCAACCTGGCGCCGGCCTCGGCATCGATTCTTTGAGGGCGGGCGTTGGCCAGCCGCACCTGCGCCCGCAAAACCTCATAATCGGAGACGAGACCTTGGGCGAACAGTTTGCGGGTGACCTCCAAACCCTCGGCGGCCAGGGTTTCGGCTTGAGCGGCCACTCTCAACAATTCATCGGCCATGACCGCCGCAAAGAACGATTTGATCACCTGCAATTCGAGATTCTGCCGGGCCAGCCGAAGCTGTTCTCGGGTGAGTTTTTTGTATGTTTTGGCGATGCCGAGGGCGGTAAAAACCTTGCCGCCTATATAAATCGGCTGGGTCAAAGTCAATCCGGCGGTGTAGTTGTTGACGGTGCCGAATTTGACCTCCTGTGGGCCATCTTCGCCGAACGGAATGACAAAGGTCGGCAATTCCCAGTTGCGGACGTAGTTCAGGGAAGCCTCGATCTGCGGCAGAGCGGCCGACTGCGCCTCCGTCACCCGCAATCCGGCCTTTTCGTGTTCCCTGACTGCTTTCAAATATTCTTCATTGTTCCGTAAGCCGAGCTGGATGGCCGATTCGAGGGTGAGGTCCATTTGGCCGGCCGACAGCTCGAACGTTGCGAATACCATAAAAAAAACCAAAACCGATTTCCTCACGCCCATTCCTTTCCGCTGACTTTCATGCCAAATCCGTTGCCCGATATTCCCCGATTATTCAGACCAAAGCCACCAATCCTTTGCGCAGATTCACGAGATCCTCGGGCGATTCCAATTTCGCCCGATATCTCACCGAACCTTCATCGCCGATACAGAATGCGATCGGATGATAGGCGGGTTTGGCCGAGGCGGTGTTCACCACGCTGAACAATTTACCTGCATGAAGATCATAATCACAGAAGCAACGGAAATCGATGTTGAATTTCCTTTTGAATTCATCCGCCTGACGACTTTTCAGCGGCAGAATAAAAGAAATTTTGTATTCGCCGCCTGAGGGCGATCTGGGCAGACCTTTCGGCAGTTCCGAGGCAACCCGCACTCCGTTATCATCGGCGTTGATAAAAACAAGCAGGGTGTAACGATCCCCGGAACGATCGATCGGATCGCCCATCTCGAAATTCGAGTCGGGCAGCTGGAACCGGGGAGCGATAAATCCGACCCTGATCACGTTGACGTTGTTCATCCTTGCGACACTCCTGTTATTTGTCATTTCGAGCGATTTCCGCAGTCATGTTTTTTTTGCCGTAAGCGCACATATCGAGCAACCTACAAGTCCGGCAGAGCGGATTTCGGCTGCGACAGACGGCGCGACCGTGGGCGATTAAATTCAGGTGGAATTGATAAAGAGAAAGCCGATTCGCAAACCGCCCGAAATAGTCGTGCGCCTTTTCGGGGGATATTCCTTTGGGGAGTATGCCGATTCTACCGGCCACCCGAAAGACATGGGTGTCAACCGGCATGACATTCCTGCCGAGCGAAAAGGCCATGACACAGGCGGCCGTTTTACGGCCGACCCCATCGAGCGAGGTCAGGAATTCGACGACGGATTCGTCCGGCCAGTCACGGATGAAATCGAGGGAATAACCACCATGTTTTTTCAAACGGCGAAGGACCGCCTTTATGCGGCGGGCGCGGATTTCCGCCAGGCCGGCGCTTTTTATCGATTTGGCGACCGCCCGAGTGGGCGCGGCGGCGACATCTTCCCAGCGAGGAAAGGCCGCTTTCAACGCGGCGAAGGCACGGTCCCGATTGTTGTCGTTGGTATTCTGGGACAGGATAGTGAAAATCAATTCGGTCAACGGATCGGGACCGGAACGGAATATTTTTTTGCCGTAGAGATCCGCCAGAAGACGGTCTATTTTTTCCACCTGAAGGCTCTGGTTGGGCGACAAAGGCAATCGCGTCGGCATCTTTTGCATGGCCCGTATCATTTATCATTCCGTTTTTTTTCGGGAACGCCGAACGCCTTTGGCGGCCATGCCGTTGAGCAGTAGATCTATGACGCAATCGGGGCGCCGCTTGAGAAATTCGCGTTCCTCACGTTTGGAAAGGTCAAGCATGGCACGGGCGATGGGATGACCTATGAAATAGATAAGATTCATTCCCATGAAGCTGACGAGGGTCTGTTTCGGATCGATGTCACGGAATTCGAGTTTTTTGCGGCCGTCGCGTAGAATCTCGAGAAAGCGATCGGCGATCGATTGGCGGCATTCGTGCCGCACCCTAACGATGGCTGTGTGAACATAATCGGGGTCTTCCAGCAGCGCCTCCATAACTATTTTGGAATAGCCGCCGTGGCGGGAAAACGACTCAACGTGAGCGGCGACAACCTGCTTCATTCGTTCGATCGGCGAGAGTGATTCGGCGGCCGATTCTTTCAGGCGGGCGCTGATTTGCAAAGAGATATTTTTCAGTATTTCGTAAACGGCGGTTTTATACAGATTGTCCTTGCCGGCGAAATAGTAATAAGCCATCGCTTTGTTGACACCGGCCCGGGCGGCGATTTCCTCCATGCGCGCCCCATGTTTGCCTTTTTCGGCGAAAACGGCTATGGCCGCCTCGACCAATTTCCGTCGGCTGTCATGATCGCCGTTATTTGACGTCCGTTTCGACATTAACCGTTCCGTTTAACGATTCCGTTAATTTACAAGAATATTACGGCAGCGCAACATTTTTGTTTCGGCTTTTTCGGCTCGGGAAATCGGTCTCCGAAAGCTCTAATCCTTCTTTTGAACCGATACGAAGTCTCGATGGAGCAATCAGGGCGAGATTGCGCGGATCGCCGCCCGCAATTCGATCAGGCTCGAATCGCTGAACGGGTCGTAATAGCCGCGGATACGGGCCTTTTTATCCACCAGCACGAAACGTGAGCTGTGATCGGCCGGCAGGTTGTCGGCAGACAGCAAAAACCCCTTTTCCGAGAGGTCGGCCACCTCGCTTAAAGGCCCGCGAAGGAAAAGCCAGCGATCGTCGTTCACCCCGAAAGAGGCGGCATATTGCCGCAGCACAGGCAGCGAATCGTTATCGGGATCGACATCGATGGAGACGAATTGAATTTCGGAACGGCCTTCATACTCCCGATACAGCTCGGCCATTCGGGTGGACATGACCGGACAGATACTGTGACATCTGGTGAAAAAAAAGCAGACGACGCTCGTTTTGCCGAGCAACTCGGCGCGTCCGAACGGAACGCCGGTCTGGGTGACGAAACGGAACTCGGGCACTTGTCCCAATAGCGGCAGATCTTCAGCCAACGAATCGCCGGATCGGCCGCTTAGGATCATCACGACCGCCACCCCGGCCAAAATAATCAATGCACCGAGGAAAAAGCCCAGTCTTATGGAAAAGCGGTTGGCTGACTTTCCGTCATTTTCGGTTTCAGTCATTTCAATGACCTCCGGACCCGGACGGCGCAACCGAATCGGGCGGCTGGTTTTGATAAATCACCGCCTCGGGATTTATCGGTTCGGCGAGAATTTCGTACATGGTCCCGCGTTCCATGGTGTCGAACATGGTCAGGATCAGAAAAACGCCCAGAAAGATTACCGAGATGAGAAACACGATGAGATAGATTTTTTTGTCGTAAAGCAGATGCATGAAAAAAAGGACCACCAAAGAGGCTTTGAGGGTGGCGATGCCGAGGGCGACCACGACGTTTAAGCCGCCGAGATTGATTTGCGAAACGGCCACCGTCACAGCCGTGAGGAAAAGCAAGGCGGCACCGGTGCCAAGATAGATTTTCAGCGGCGTCGCATGGTGGTCGGTTTTCGGGTGAGCGGTTTGCATGAGATCAACCTATCAAATATAACAGGGGAAACAGGTAAATCCAGACCAGATCGACGAAATGCCAGTAAAGGCCGGCCAGCTCCACCGGCGTGTAATAGTCTGCGGAGAAGCGGCCGCGCGATGTTTTCAGAGCGATCCAGATCAAGACCGACATGCCGCCGATGATATGCAGGGCATGCAGTCCGGTCATGGCAAAATATATGGTGAAAAACAGATGCGGATTGGTCCCCTCGATGCCCCTGAAAGTGTAAAATTTGCCCGGCAATTGGCCGAGATGGATTTTATGGCTGTATTCGAAATATTTGACCACCAGAAAAGCGGCCGCCAGAAGAATCGTGGCGATTAGAAACCGCACCGTTTTGGGCTGATTGTCAAGCTGGATACTGCGGATCGCCAGAGCCATCGTCACCGAGCTTGAAATGAGGATCACGGTGTTGAGCGCCCCCAGAAATACGTTGAGCGAACGGTGCGCGTTATGAAACATCTCCGGATTCCAGGCGCGGAATACGCCGTAGGCGACGAACAGCCCGCCGAAAAGAAGCACCTCGGTGACCAGGAATATCCAGAGCCCCAATTTGGCCGATTCTTTCTGCTGCTGCGGGGTCGAAAAATGATGGGCCAAGCCCGGATGATTTATCGAGTGGTCGTTCATGGATCAAGAGCCGCCTTTCGGGTTCGGGGAGATTTTGTCATAATCATAGAAACCATTGGTGACGACCGGTGGGGCGGCGAAATTGGAAGTCGGCGGCGGCGAGTCGGTCTGCCATTCGAGAGTCAGTGCATTCCAGGGATTGGCCGGAGCGGATCTGCCGCGGAAAAGCGAGGCGATCAGATAGGTCGCCATTATCAGCATGCCGACACCGAGGACGATCGAACCGATAGTGGAAATCTCGTGAAGCCCCTCATACTTGGCCGGATAAGAATAATAGCGGCGGGGCATGCCGCGGGAACCGAGAATGAACTGGGTGAAGAAAGTGATATTGAATCCGACGAAGATGAAAAGCCAGGCGATCAGCGCCCATTTTTTGCTGTACAGCCTGCCCCAAATCTTGGGCCACCAGTAATGCAATCCCCCGAAAAACGCTATCACCGTGCCGCCGAACATGACGTAATGAAAGTGGGCGACGATGAAATATGTATCGTGCAAATGAACATCGGTGGCCAGAGCGCCGAGGAACATGCCGGTGAGGCCGCCCACGGTGAAAAGGAACAAGAACGACAGGGCGTAAAGCATCGGCGCCTCGAAAGATATCGAGCCCTTGTAAAGGGTGGCCAACCAGTTGAACACCTTGATCCCGGAAGGAATGGCCACCAGAAAAGTCAGGAAAGAGAAAATCATCGAGGCCAGATCCGATTGTCCGCTGGTGAACATGTGGTGTCCCCAGACAAGAAAACTTATGAAGGCGATGCCGAAACTGGAAAAGGCGATGGCCTTGTAGCCGAATATTTTCTTGTGGGAAAATACCGATATCAGCTCGCTGATGATCCCCATCGCCGGCAAAATCATGATATAAACCGCAGGGTGCGAATAAAACCAGAAGAAATGCTGATATAAGACCGGATCGCCGCCCATGGCCGGATTGAAAACGCCTATCGAAAAGGCGCGTTCGAGAATCAGCAGTAGCAAAGTGATGCCGAGGACGGGCGTGGCCAAAATCTGGATTATGGCGGTGGCGTAAAGCGCCCAGACGAAAAGCGGTAACTTGAACCAGGTAAGACCGGGGGCGCGCAGTTTGTGGATGGTGACGATGAAATTGAGACCGGTGAAAATCGAGGAGAATCCGAGAATGAAAGCGCCGAGGGTCATGGAAATGACCGAGCTGGTGGTCATGGTGCTGTAAGGGGTATAAAACGTCCAGCCGGTATCGGCGCCGCCCTGAACCATGGAATAGACGGCGAAGACGGCTCCGGCGACGTAGATATACCAACTGGCAAGGTTCAGTCTGGGGAATGCGACATCGCGCGCACCGATCATCATCGGCAAAGCGAAATTGCCCAGGGTCGCCGGAATCGAAGGGATAATGAACAGAAATATCATTATCGCTCCGTGAAGCGTGAAGACGCGGTTGTAGGCCTCGGCGCTCATCAGAAATTCGCCGGGAACAAGCAGCTTGATCCGGATCAACAAGGCAAAGATTCCGCCGAGCAGAAACGAGAACATCACCGATGCCAGATACAAAATTCCGATACGTTTATGATCGAGCGTGGTCAGCCAGGAGAGGATCCCGCGGGGGGAATTAAGATAATTGTTCTTTGTTGCAGTTTCCATAGGTCATTCTTTCTTGAGCGATTTTATGTAAGCGATCAGGGCATCGATTTCTCGATTGGTAAGAATCCCCTGATAAGTCGGCATGACCGGTTGGAATCCAGCCACGACATCGGCCTGCGGTTCGAGAATCGAGCGACGCAGATAGTTTTCGTCGGCAACGCCACGGCCGCCATTGGCAAACATGACCTCGTGGCCGAACAGATTGAGGAAGGTCGGTCCGACGCCGCTAGCGCCGGTTGTCGAATGGCAGGTGTTGCAGGCGCGGGAAACGAACAGACGGGCGCCGAGCTGATCGAGAGGAACGCTCTCATCGACAGCACCAGTCTCGGCCAGCCATTTCTTGTAGTCATTTTCGGGCACGACTCTCACCTTCCCCAGCATTTCGGAGTGTCCTTTGCCGCAGTATTCAGCACAATAAATATCAAATGTCCCCTCGGAAGTTCCCTCGAACCAGGCAATCGTGTAACGGTTCGGCAGGACGTCTTTTTTGATCCGGAAGCCCGGCACATAAAAACTGTGAATGACGTCGGTCGATGACATTAGCAGTTTCACCGGTCTGCCCAAGGGGACGACGAGTTCGTTCACGCTGGTCAAACCATCGGGGTAATCGAATCGCCACCACCAGCGCTGGGCGGTCACTTTGATTTCCAGGGGATCATTGGGCACGACGCTCATGCGGATAAAAGTTTTGAATCCCCAGGCGAAAATGACGATGACGAGTATGGCCGGCACCACCGTCCAGAGAAGTTCGAGAGCGGTGTTGTGGGCGACACCCGAAGTCGTTTCATCGGATTTTCTTCGCCGGTAACGGATCGAGAAGAATACGATGAGCGAGACGACCAGAACGAAAAAGAAAAGCGTCACATAAAATATGAAATAAAACAGGGCATCGACTTCACCGGCGACGGTGGAGGCCTGCGGCGGCATGAACAGGGTACTCAACGAATCCATCGATTTTCCATCCAGTAGCGGTTCAATTCGCTAAACTTCCTTGACAAATCCAGCCCGGCTTTTGCGGAATTCTTTGAACCAATAAAAGCCGAGGAAAACAGCCAGCATCCCCACCGCCGCGATTCCGCCCAGGCGCATGAGATTGGCGGCAAACAGAACATATCCTCCGGCCTGCGGATCATAATGATAGCAGTAAAGCAGAAGGCGGTCGGTGGTGCTGCCGACCTTGCCCCCGGCGGCCTCGAGGACGGCGAATTTCAGATCCTGGCTTTTGAATTCTATGCCGTAAAGATAGCGGCTGATTTTTCCCTGAGGCGATAATATCGTCAGGACGGCCGGATGGGCATACTGCTTTTGTTTTTCATCGTAAAAATAGCGGAAACCGACGGATTTCGCCAGGATATCGATATCGGCGCGTCTTCCGACCAGAAAATGCCAGTTGTCGGCGATCGTATCGTTAGCGAGGTATTTGCGGTAGTTGGCTTTTTTGGCGGAGGCGAGTTCGGCGGTTTCGGTGGTGTCTATACTCACGGTCAAAACCGAATAGTCTTTGCCGGCGGTCAAATTGAGCGGTTTCAGGGCGTCGGACAGGCCGTTCATGACAAGATTGCATAACATCGGGCAGGTATAATAAGCCAACACCAGAATCACCGGATGGTTTTTATTGAAGTAGCGCTCCAAAGTGACCGAATCGCCTGCATCGTCGATAAAGGCTGCATAGAGCGGAATAAAACCGCCCAGATGCTCGTCAACATCGATTTTCTGCAGCTCTTCCGGCCTTTGTTCGACCACCTGACCGGTGGCAGCCGAGGGGAAAAGCGTCTGACAAAGCGCAGCCAGGATCATGACAAAAAGGAGGCTCGAATACGGCAGTCGTCGGATCATCATTTTGTCATTTTCTCCATCAACCGGTTGCCAGCGTCAACATCGGGGTTCGGAGATTGCGTATCAGATTCGGTTTCGCTTTCGGCGGCCAATAGAGCGATGGCGCTGTCTATCGGGATACGGTAAACGCCACGGCTCGAATCGACGAGGCCGTAGGAATTGAGCATGGAATCCTCGTGCGCCCGGAGCGCCTGCAAATCCCTGGAAATCGGCGACATGACGGCTTTTTCAACCTGACGCTCGACAACCGCCGTAAAATACTGATCAAGTCCGACCAGAACGAAAATCAATAATAATATGCTGAGGACACCGACGACGATCGTCAGCTTGAGATTGACATCGCGGGATTCATATCCCGGCATTTGCTTATCGTTTCCGTGTTCAGCGCTCATCAGTTCATCCGGTGGTGATTTTCAACGACGATTCAAGACGTGCGTCGCCGACCGGCACCAGCGGCGCCGCTTTTAACGATTGCAGAAGACGCCAGATTATCGTGCCGCCTATTCCAATCCACGAACAAAAATCGAAAAGGGTAACCCGGCCGCCGTGTTCGGCGAAATTGGGCATGATCAGCCAATAGATATCGACCCAGTGAACGAACAGCAGCCAGACGGCGACGATTCCCAATACGGTTCTACTCCGCTTGGCCGGGTTGGAAATCAAGGCTAAAAACGGCAAGACGAAATGCCCGAATACGATAATCAAACTGAAATATTTCCATGATCCATGCCAGCGATGAGAAAACCAGATCGTCTCCTCGGGAATATTGGCGTACCAGATCAAAAAAAACTGCGAAAACGCGATATAAGCCCAAAACACCGTGAAAGCGAACAGCAAACGGCCGAGGTCGTTAAAATGTTCGACGGTGACCGCCTTATCGAGAACGCCTTTGCCCTGAAAATAGATCACCATGAAAGTCAAGAAGGAAAGTCCCGCAAGCAGGCTGCCGGAAAACAGGTAAACACCGAAAATGGTCGAATACCAGTGAGGATCAAGCGACATCACCCAGTCGAAAGCGGCGAAAGTGATGGTGACGGCGAAAAGCGGTATCCCCGGCGCACTGACGGCCCGGAATTTTCTGGTAATTTCGGGGTCGTCGCCGGAATCCTGTAAAATAGACAATCGGAGCAACAGGCGGGAAACGACTATCCAGGCGGCGAAATAGAAAACGGCTCTTGCGACAAAAAACGGCGCATTCAAATAAGGCGACTTATGGCGAATCAATTCATCGGCGGCGGTCAACGAATCGTTGCTCCAGGGATAAATCAACCGCATGCCGGCCAACACGGGCAAAAACAGCACCGCCAGGACCGGAATCAGCGCAGCGGTTTTCTCGGCCAGTCGGCGCAGCACCACGCTCCAGGTCGAATTCGTCAAATGATGGAGCATGACGAAGAAAAAGGCGCCGAGAGAAATCGTCAGCCAATACAAAAGCGAGGCCAGATAAGATTGCAATAGATGTTCAATATCGTATATGGCCAAAAGGGCGGAAGCAGCCAAACCCACGATTCCTACCGCAAGCGCCTTTCGGGCAAGGCCTCCGTCATCGAGCAGCCGATAAGATGTGGCATCGAATTTCATAAACGCTATCTCAATATTCCTTTCAGAGAATCGGGCAGGTCAGCCCGGCCGGCGGCCTGACTTCTTTGCAACGCCCGTAAGTAAGCAACGATCGCCCAGCGGTCGGCGACCGGTATCTGGTATTTGTAGGCCGGCATATTCCGTATGCCGTTGGTTATCACATTGAAAATGTGCCCATCGGTAAGCCCTTTCAACCGATCGTCGGTGAAAGCCGGCGGCGGCGGGTAGCCGCGCCTGACCACGATGCCGCGTCCATCGCCCAAACGCCCGTGACATACCGAGCAATAGATATCGTAACGCCGGCGGCCTCTATTCAAGAGGTCGACGGTAATCGGCAAGGGCAGCTTTTCCAACGGCTTTCCTTCATTATCGACACCATTGAAAAACGCCGAATCCTGGTGTAGGCAGCCGCGGGGAATCGTTCCGGCGGGCGGAACCCGCATGGCCGACATATCGGCGAAAAAGCGGCTTTCGGCCTGGGGTTTGTATTTTTCCTGCGAATCCATGTTCCGATTCGGGTGGATCGGCGGTTTATCGGAAGGTTTGCCCCGATAGCAACCGGCGACAAGAAGACACATAGTCAGTGCAAAAAGCGCCGCAACGAATTCATTTATACGGGAAAATAAAACGGGCGATTCCGGCTTTCTACCGACCATGTTTTCGTCCTGTTTCGGGAAGTATTTCGATATTTTTGCCGCCGACCGATTCAAGCAAGAGTTTTGTTTTTTCGATATCGAATTGCGGATCGGCCGATTCCACGCTGACAAAAAAGGCGTTATCGGTCGCCCCGCGGAATTGTTCCGAATCGAACAGCGGATGGTTGAATCTGGGCAGGCCGTTGATTATCAGCATGCCGACGACTGCGGCGAAAGCGGAAAGGAGCACGGCCAGAGCGAAGGTCACCGGCAGATAGGCCGGATAAGCGAAATACGGCTTGCCGCTGATTATCGTCGGGTAGTCAACGGCGTGCGTCCACCACTGCAGAAGCACCGCCCCGCTGAAACCGACGAGGGCGAAAAGCCCCACCAGATAGCCGAGTTTCGAACGCGACAATCCCATCGCCCTGTTGAGGCCGTGAATCGGGAACGGCGAATGGCAGTCGTATTTCTTGTAGCCCGCTTCGTGCAGCTTGCGGGCGGCTTTCAACAGCGCCGCCGGATTTTCGAATCGGGCCAGCATGATCAAATCGTTTTTCCTTGCATCATCGGCCATTTTGATCGCTTTCTATCGCCAACCCCGACGGCGGAATCGGTAACTCAATGTTCATGCGGCACCTCGGCCTCGGGAATCACGGTCTTGACCTC
>CAZHVC010000013.1:0-12427 GCA_964535765.1 uncultured Ignavibacteria bacterium
ATAAAAAACAGCTCCCCGAACCGCCTCCTGTCCTTGAAGTGGCTCAAATCGACGAGGTGCGGCCGGATGAACCGGCCGGGAATGCGCCGCCGAATGCCGCCGCAAGCCTTGCGCCGGCGCAAGTCGAGCCTAACCCGGCCGATTACCTGAAACTGACCATGGGTCTCGATGTCTCGGATATCAGCATGATGGGCGAAAAGCGGATAGTATTCTATATCAGACCGGAACGGGTAGTGAAATTGACCTCTTGGAGATTATATATTCTTAAGGCCAAATTGAAAGACTGGTCTGAGTCAAGACTGGAGACCGATGCGGTGCATATTGTCGAAGGCAAGGGGATACCGCCGATCAATATAATTTGGAATGGATTGCTAAAGGACGGCCGTCAGGCGCCTTCCGGGAAATATCATTTCGTCATAACGGGAATCGATAGATTCGGGCAGAGGTATATCTCGGACTGGTGCAAGTTCGGTCTGAATTGGTGAAAAAGTTTTTTTCAGGCGGCGGTCGGTTTCCGGCCGCCGCTTTTTGCTTGGCGGCCCGGGACCGACACCAATAGCGTTCGCCGACCCATCTTCCAATCAAACCTTTTTCGGAGGCAGAGTTCTGGCTTTAACTTGCGAGGTAAAACCGACCCGTTTGTGTGAGCCGTCACAAAACGGCTTATCCTGTGATTGACCGCACCGGCAAAGCCAGATTTCGGTCCGACCGCCGAGATCGAAAATCTGCCCGGTCGTATCGACAAGTTCGAATTCTCCCTGGATATGTAAAGAGCCGTTATCATTGGGTGTTATCCGGCAACGATTCATTTGGTTCTCCTTTCCGGCTTTTTGACGCATGGCAGCAAAATGCTTCAAAAAACATAATGGGGTAACCTGATTTTCTACATCGAATCGACCAAAACGGCCAGATTTTTGATGACGGCCAGATAATTATCGAACAACATCTCGAGTGTGGCGGTCGATTCCTCCAATTCTCCGCGTTTGGCTTTCCACACTTCGGCAACCGGCGCCATATCGACTTTGTAATCCGTTTCAATCATCCGCAAAAGCTCCGGCACGCTTGGTGGGGGAATTTCCCCTTTCAATCGTATCATCCCCCGACAGGCTGTCAAAATCGAATTGATAGACCCCGCCATGAGCTGATGAAGCGAGTCCCTGTCACCAGGAATCTGGACAAAACCCCGCCGCAGGTTAATCAGTTTTCCTTTGAACTCCACCTCGCACTGATGACGTAGATTTTTCACCTCGATTTGCGCGCTTTCGAGAGGGTCACGGCCGTAAAGACAGATATGATTTTCTTTCATATCGGAGAATTCCAGGGGAAAAGTATCGAGGGAGGTCGGGATATGGTCGCTTTTGAATATCAAAGGCGCCACCAAACCGTATTTTCGATATTTCCTCCCGATATCTCTGATGGCATTGAGTTCGACGGTTGTAACTTTTTCGAATATGAGCACCATGTTGATATCTGAACTGCCCTCCTTGAAATCCTCCCCTGATGAGGCGGGGGTTCTGCGCGCCGCCGAACCATAGAGCAACAGGGAAATCAGGTTCGCTCCGAACGCCTTTTGCAGGTCGCTGCAAAAACCCTCAATGGCCTGCCGGCTTTTTGGTGGAAGATGCGCCAGCTTGACCGTTGTATCGTTTTCGGTCATGAATCGTCTCCTCTAATTTTCACCCTGGAATTCCCTGATAATCCGCAAGATCAAGGGCATTATTTCACCTGACTTGCCCCTGATGGTCAGATCGCAGATAGCTGAAATTTCGCTTGGCTCGGGATTGATTTCGACTACGAAGGCGCCGTTTTGTTTGGCTATAAAAGGCAGCGATGCCGCCGGCTGAACGGCCGCCGAGGTGCCGATAGCGAAGAACAGGTCGCAATCCCGGGCGGCCGCCATCGAGGCGGATAACTCACGTTCAGGCAGCATCTCGCCGAACCAGACGACGTCCGGACGCAGGCTGCCACCGCAGTGGCACAGCGGCGGAATCTGGGCAAAATCATCCCGATAATCGGTCCGATTGCATTTCAGGCAGCGATTTCGCCTGATGTTGCCGTGGAGTTCGTAAAGCTGAGGAGAACCGGCGACCTTATGCAAGCCATCGACGTTTTGGGTGATAAGCGTGAACTTTTTGAAATACCCGGCCATCTCCGCCAGCGCATAATGGCCCGGATTCGGTTTTACCTTCTTTATCAATTCGCGCCGATAATTATACCACTCCCAAACCAATCCCGGGTTGGCCATGAAAGCCTCGAACGTGGCCAGTTCCTCCGGCCTGAATTTTTTCCAGAGACCGTCGGCGCCGCGAAACGTCGGCACTCCGGATTCGGCGGAAATTCCCGCGCCGGTCAGCACCGCCACATGCCTTGCCCGTTTCAGGGCGGCTCTGAACACCTGATGATCGATTGTATCCATCGCCTGATAATGATAGCCGTCCGGAACGCAGCAGTCAAGCCCACAGGTTCGATTTTGTGCCGGGTTATCCGAGGAATACCGACTTATCCTGCTCGCCGGGCTGCCGATCGGCCGAATAAGGCGAAATAGGTCGTGCCGATAATACCGAAAGCAAAGGCCGTCCAAAGGTTCAGCGCCGGATTGATACGCCACAGCCAGCCGCCCAGAAAAGCGCCGGCGGAAACGATGGTATCCCTGATAAAATAATAAGAGCCGACGGTTCGGGCCTGCAAACGCTGATCCGCCAGATCGACGATTAACGCCTTCCTTGTCGGCTCGCCGAATTCTTTGAGGCCGCGTACCATGAACGCCAATATCAGCATCGAGGTCGAGGTGGAAAAATACAGGATCGCCGGAAAAATCGTAAAAAAGCCGAAAGTGGCCAAAACAAACGGCTTGCGCTCCGCCTTATCGGAAAAATAGGCCACCGGAACGTATAGCAGCATAGCCGTGCCCATCTCGATCGCCGTCAGCCAGCCGAATTGAAACGCCTTTTTGCCGGCCACGTTAATGACCCAAAGCACCACGAACGAGTTGGGAATCTGTTCGCAGAATCTTATAAGGATATCGGAAACAAGAAGATTTCTGAGCCCCGGATCGAATCGCCCGATGATTTTCAGCAGTTTCAGTTTTTCGTAAGCCACCCTTTCGCTCGAGACCATTTTCTGCTGCAATATCAAGGCCACCAATGCCAGCGCCAGCGCCCCGCCGAAGGCCATTTTTATCCCGTTCTCCATGCCGTATGCATCAATTAATATCCCTCCCAGCACAGGGCCAACAGCCATGGGAATTCGACGGATGATCGAGTGCATCGACACCCCCATCGCCCGTTTCGTTTGCGGCAATTTCCGGGCTATAAGATCCATGGTGGCCGTAAGAGACAACGACGACCATGACAAAAACAATATCGACGCCCCGATCACAGCCGGCCATGACGGAGCCAGGATTACAATCAGATACCCGGTGATCGATATCAAATCGAATATCGCCAGCGCCCGCCGCGCTCCAAGCCGGTCGGTCAAAAATCCCCCCGGCAGCGACCATAAGGCGCCGAAAAGATTTTCGACGGCTCCGTACATGCCGATGGCGATCGCCCCGGCGCCGAGAAATTCCAGATATTTGGGGATATATCTCGAGCCCAACCGTTCCCCCAAACCTACAAGCAGCGCCATCCCCAGCAATAAGGCTATATCACGTTTAAGCCCCAGAAAACCGGCGAGCTGTTTTGCGAATCGCTCGGACATAATACCGGTCAATTATAGGCTTTGCCGGCAAGATAGTCAATCACGGTCAGGCGATTGAAATCTCTTGAGAATTCAGCGCCAATTGCTTAATTGACCAATCTGAAAGGCGCTCAGCCGGGCGGGAAAGTAGTCGGCGGCTCGGGACGACACGAAATATGAAAAAGATAAAGTTATTGTTCAATATCGGTTATGTCTACCACAAAGCTGCATTCGATCCCATAATAGAATTGCTTTTGAGTGATGAGCGTTTCGATGTCTGGTTTTCACTCGAGCTGGAAAAGAAACGATTCCTGATTTTTGATTTCCCGTATAGGGCACCCATAATCAACGAATGGCGAAAACTCGGCTATCGTTTTACGGATCAAAAAAGCGGATTCGACATAGTGATAACCGGCGACACGATCCGCGATGCGGCTGCCTACGGCCGGACTCTGCTTTGTTTTTTGAACCATGGAACCGGGATAAAGAACATTCTTTATCGAAATCTTGCCAGCAGGATGGGTGAACGTTATCAGATATTCGTCGAGGGGCAGCATCGGGTCGATTCGATCCGGGCCTCGGGCAGCCTCGGCAGCAGCGAAATTCATCTGATCGGATTGCCGAAGTTGGATCATCTTTTGCAAGGACGATTCAACGACAAAGAGGCGCTTTTAAGCCGTCTCGGCCTCGATCCCCAAAAAAAAACGGTGCTGTTTGCCCCCACGTATAAGCCAACCTGCCTTTACGCAATCAAAGACGACATTTTCGAGCAAACTAAAAATTACAACCTGATCATAAAACTCCACCCATACAGCTGGATGGGCAAATATGCCCCGCATCGGCAGCACCGTATCTACCAAAGGCGAGTGAAAAGATATCCCCATAGCGTGCTCCTGCCGTTCTCCGAATATAATATAATACCCTATTATGCCGCCGCCGACACGGTCATCAGCGAGGCCTCGAGCACCGTTTTCGACTTGCTGGCTGTCGGCAAGACCGGAATCGTGTTCGATCTTCCCTGCGAAAAGCTGCGGCATTCCGACGGCCAGCCGCTGCTGGAAATCGACAATCGGGAATTCTTGAAAGGGGCGTTCGTCCATATCAGCTCCGGCGCTCAGATAGCTGAAGGGATCGAGAAGGCGCTTAAACCATCCCCGGAAATGCTAAAGGCCGCCGATGAATACCGAAAGCGGTATTTCTACGGTCTCGACGGCCAGGCATCGCGGAGATTTATCGACAAAATGCTGGAATTATACGATGAAGGCGGTCACGAAAACATACCCCAGCAGAACCGAAAGAGATCATAGTTGTGTCGGAAGAATCGGATAATTCACCGCAGCGGGCGATTATAATAGCCGCCGGCATGGGAAGCCGCCTTTGGAGCGACATATTTTCCGGCCCGAAAACCCTCCTTCCCTATGGCAAAGGCACGGTTCTTTCAACAATATTGGGGGGACTGAATAACGCAGGCATAGACAAATTCGTCATCGTTATCGGCTACCGAGGAAATGAAATCAGGGATTATATCGAAAAACAAGACTATCTCAAGAATAAATGCGATTTCGTGGTCAACAACGACTGGCACAAAGGAAACGCCAGATCCGTTCTTGCCGCCAAAGACTGCATTGGCGACGGTCGGTTCCTGCTCTCGATGTCGGATCATCTGGTCACGGCCGGCGCTTTGAGCAAAATAGCCGCCGCCCGATCGCCGAAAAATCTTTTGCTCGTGGATAAACGTATAGACCAGATTTTCGATATCCCGGACGCAACCAAGGTTCGCTGCAATGGTCAAAGGATATTGGGTATCGGCAAAACCCTTAATGATTACAACGGCATCGACTGCGGAATATTCAAATTTAACGGCCGGATATTCGGAGCGATAGAGAAAGCGATTGAATCCGGCAATGATTCGATCAGCGCCGCCGCCGAAGTGTTGATCGCAGAAGACGATTTCGAGGCGGTATTCATGGATCCAGCCGACCGCTGGATAGATATCGATACCCCCGAGGCCTACCGATATTGCCTCGAAAATAAAATCGTATAGCCGGAAACAAAAAAGGCGGCCTTTTCGATTCGACCGCCTTCCCAAGGTATATAAGCGAATCTTATTCGTCGGGGATCGCCTGTCCGCGCTGATAAATTCTGGGCGTTCCTGAAGGCGGCGTGAGATGGCAATAGAGCAGGTTCGTTGACCCTTTGAAATATGCCACCAGACGGGTTATGTCCGAACCCCTGAACTGGCAATCGTCGTTGACATCTCCGGCCGTATATAGGAAATGGTTTCCGGAAAGCGAGTCGTCATAACAGGAATCCGGCGGATTCGCACCGATCCCCTTGAAATAGCGCACGCCGAAAGTCACATCACTGCCCAGGACGTTGCCGTCACCATTAATATCCCCCGGCGTGTATTCGCACGGATGACGAATCGTGAGCTGGTAGGTATCCTCGCTGAATCTGCTTGCACCGCCGCCGGTAAAGGCCAACACTTTCCAATAATAAGTCGAGTCGTAATAAAGGCAAACCGGCGACTGCAGAGTAGTATCGGAAGTGGAATCGGTGATAAAGGGGGTGGAAAAGGAAGGTGACAGACTCCAATATACACGGTAGAATACTTGGTTGCCCATCAGGGTATCGAAACTCGGATGCCAGCAAAAAACGGGATAGCAGGTTCTGATGTTCGAACGATTAAGCGGCGACTCCAGCCGAAAAGCGGTGATATCGTATAGAATCGCGGGTAAACCGATTTTGGCGCTTTGCAGAATTTCGCGCGTTTGGTCCGATTGAACCCACACAACCAGCTCGCAATTCTGCCAGACCAACTGACTCGAAACCGAAAACGGCAGCGAAATCTCGATCGTATCCCCTTGCACCAAAGTTCTCCGCAGCCCGAGCGTGTCCGGTATCAAGTCCCGCATAGTCTGATGATGCCACAGCGAACCGTTCGGCGCCTGATAGTAAATGCCGTTCTGAATAAGAGCGGTTCTCACGAAAAGACTGTCCGTGCTGATGGCACCGGTGGCGACGATCCTTATATCGAGAGTGCCGCTGCGGGACAACTGGAAATAGACGCCCGAAAGATCGATTTCAAGCGGCGACGATACCAACCGCCTGTTCTGAATCATCGACCACCATGAAGCATAATTATAGCCGCCCCTGATCACCCCATCGATCCAGGCATAAGGCGTGTACCGGTAACCATCGGTATGAGGCGGATAATAACGAATCCTGGCGGCGTTTTCGCCGGGATTGAACATATAGAAGGGATCGCTGCTGCTGGGCCACCAGGCATGATAACGAATCGCAATGAATTCGTTGGGATGCGCTGCAACCATCTGATCCAAGACCGAATCAGCCGTTTCGCAGCCCATTCACCCAGTATTGGTTTGCATTTCGATCAACACCATTCGCTGTGTGCCGCTTGCCGGCAAAACCGCGGCCAGGCTGAAAATCAAAGTCCATAACACTATGCTGCGCATCACACCTCCAAAGTTGTAGAATCGATCGCCGAAATGAATATAACAATTACAGTCGCAATTTCAAGCCGAAGTTTGCGGCTGAGACGCCGAAAGGCAGCCCATTGAAACGATCGACACCCCTCAGCGGTCTCTAAATCCGCCGCTGCTTGATCCGGGGTTCCGATTCCGCCGTCAAATCTGCTTTCGATCTTCGTTTTCCTGAGCCGCCACCGGCGATTCCTGAGCTTGATCTTCGGCAAAAACCGGATCGTCGGGATGCTCATGGCGATACATCTCCTCGGGCATTTTGGTGGTTATCCAGGATGGATTCATCGGATAGACGGTCGGGCGGAAGACGGTGGAATACATATGCCAGATGGCCACAGCCAGTGTGGCCAGCCAGGCCTCGTAAAAATGGATCACCAACATGACATCGAGAAAACCTTTGGCAAACCAGCGCACGGCCACATTTTCGAACCACAGGAAAAAGCCGCTGACAATCATCACCACCGACCCCCACACCAAGGCCCAATACTCGGCCTTCTCTACATAACTGAACCGGCCCAGCCGGGGTGGATCGGGGCGCAGACTTAAATTATACTTGATCATCTGCCCAAACTGAACAAAATCAAGCGGGCGCGGGAAAATATCCCGGAAAAACCCGCGGCCGCGGCGAGTGAACAGATAAATCAGATGCCAGATTATCGTCAGAATGAAAATCACCGCGGCTACCCGATGGATTATCCCCCGCAGCGGAAAACCGCCCTCCCAGCCGAACAGCAATTTCACCCACCCCGATTCGGAGTAGCGGAGTGAAAAACCGGTAACCACCAAAGTAATAAAGGTGATCGTCAAAAGCATATGTTGCCCGGCCTCGTTGCGGGTCATCCTTTGAATTTGCTTCTTGGAAAGCAGAATCTGAAACTGCTTGCGCAAATCGATCAGCCAGTGAATCACCATCAAACCGATTATCACCACGATGGCCACAATGTATATCAGCCGCACCAGCCTGGCCGCCGGAGTACCGGTAATCCCCGGCGTGCCATGGATAGGCGTTTGAGCCAAAGTCGCCGATATGGCCGGATGGCAGCGCCCGCAGGTCTGCTGCAGATTGGCCATATTGATCGATGATTTGGGATCGGTATGCGGCAATATCAAATGGGCCCCATGGCAGGAAGCGCAATTGGCCACGGTTATATCGCCGGCCCGGCTTTTCAGTCCGTGATAACTGTCCACCCAGGTCTTCAATCGGCCGGTGGGGATACCGTATTTTTCATTGAGCCGGGCTGATTCATGACAGGGAGAACAAGTGGCCTGAGCCACCCGCGTCGGACTGACCGGGGAGCGAGGATCTTTCGGCGACAATATGCCGTGTTCACCGTGGCAATCGGTGCAAACAGGAGCGTCCGTCTCACCCCGACTTGCCAATTTGCCATGAATTCCCTGCCAGTAGTCATCTTCGATGGCCCGATGGCATTTACCGCAGGTTTTCGGAATATTGAAATGATAGATCGTCGATGTCGGATCGAATGGCGAAAGGATTTTATGAGCCGTCCCCTCGGCCGAATGGCAGTCATTGCAGGTGGCGGCAGTATGAATTCCCCCCATGGACGCCTGACCGTGAATGCTGCTTTCGAACACCTCGATCGGTTTTTCCACAAGGATATCATGTTTTTTGATTATGTTCAGATCCTCGTGGCAGGTGGCGCAGGTGCGCGGCAGATTCAGCGGATTGACCGCCGATTCTTTCACGGTTGACGGCAATATGTCATGCTTGCCATGGCAATCGGCGCAACCCGGAATATCCGGACTGGTACCGATTTGCAGCCGACCGTGCCAACGGTAGATTTCCTTCTCCGAAGTATGGCAGACTCCGCAATCGACCCTTTTGAGCGTTTCGGCATGGGGAATTTCGCTTATATCGGCATGGCAATCGATGCACTCAAAGCCGCCGTGGGATGAATTTTTATAGGCGAGGCTGTCGATAGCCAGGCTAACCGTATCGCCGAATTGATCCTGCTTGACAAGAGAAGCGTCGGTATGGCATTCAAGACAATCGCTGTTCGAGATTGCCCAAGCAGGAGAGACGATTCCCCCCAAAGTCAGAAATCCTGTCGCCGAAAGCGATAGAAAGCAATTTTTTGCCTGCTTGATCAAAACGAATTTCCGCCCGGCATTCAACATGAGTGTTCAACCTTTAAGCATTTTGCAGGCGGCTGTCAAGTTTTATATAAAAGCCACCAGAAAAGAATCATCGACTACAAAGACCCGCTATGCTATTTTGTTGCCATGATAAAAGTTACCTTTCGAAAAAATTATTCTTGATATCGTCATCGAAGAGTATTAAATTTGACACCGCTTTGTCGATTATTGTGATAAGGTAAAGGAGGATCAGTTGAGGATAGTAAACAAGCTGCAATTTCTGGTCTTCTTGGCTGCATTGTTTTGGTTGATTATTGTTACTCCTGTCGCCTTCGCCGAGGAATCCCTGAATTGTCTGGATTGTCATGAGGGTTATGATAAATCACTTTCGGGCACCGTTCACGACGTATCCGCCGATAGCCGGATGAAAGCATCGATTAAAGTCGAATGCATCAGTTGCCATGACGGCTGGCAGGATCATCAAGAGATGCCGACAACCGAGAATATCACGCTGCCGTTCAGGCTTACCTTGTCCGGGCAGGCCGAACTGTGCGGCCGATGTCATTTGACGCCCCACCAGAAAGCCATGGTATCGACTGATCCGCACGCACACGCCGGTTTGACCTGCGGCTCGTGTCATGTCATTCACGTCAAAGATAACCCCGCCGTCGTTGAAGACAACGACCGGTGTCTATCCTGTCATAAAACGGTTGCTCTTGAATTCGGCCGCCGGTCGGCTCATCCGCTTAATACCGGCAATATCGACTGCATTGATTGTCATGATCAGGGTTCGGCCCAAAGCCGGTTTCAAAAAATAGGTTTCGATTGGACCTGCCAAGGATGTCATCCGGATAAGGCCGGACCGTTTCTATACGAACATCCGGTCAATTATGCGCATTCGACGACCGGCGGTTCCTGTATCGAGTGCCACGATCCTCACGGTTCGAATAACGACCGCCTGCTGAATCAGCCCGGGAGCGGGAATTGCCTTCAATGTCATTCGATTCCCACCGGCCACCGCACCAAGCACAGCGGCCTGGGGTCGAAATTCGCCTGCGTCGATTGTCACTCGGAAATCCACGGTTCATCGAATAACCGCCTTTTCCTTGATCCGCAGCTCGGCAATAAACTTTTCCCGGATTGCTATCAATCCGGCTGTCATATAGTCAATCCATAAGGGGGTGGGGGATCAATATATAAAAAAACGCTATTGATGGTTTTTGGTGCCCTGCTCCTTGGGGGCGCCGCCCTGGCCGGAACGGGAAGCGGATTTTTGGGTGTCGGCTACATAGCGACGGATGAAGACGGCAACAGAGCTGTCGATAGAGCGACCTATAATTTATATGAGGGCGTTTGGTTGTCGTTGACCGGTTTTCGCTATATGCTCGACAACGGAATCACGTTGAATGCGGATTTGAAGGGGGTTACATTAAAAAACCGCGATCTGGCCATGGGAATCTCCAGGTCGGGACTGTTTGGAGCCGAATTATATCATAACCGTTATCGGCGAAACTTCGATTTCGGCGGAGGTATGAACACGCGGCGGAATCGCTCGGGCGCCGATATCTGGGTATATCCCGCACGACAGGTCAAATTATATGTGAAATCGGACTACGTCGATGTCACCGGCCGGCAAACCCCGATGTTCGATATCGGCATTCCCGATACGCAGGCGGTGAGCTATGACAACCGACGCTATTCTTTCGGAGCCAGATTCGCCCACATGGGAAAGATGTTTCAGGCGGATTTCGGCATCGGTGAATTCAACAACAGGCTCAACAACGATTATGACCAGCGTCGGCGCGAATTCGTTTTCACCGGACATTATCCGATTCCTGGTTTCGAGCGCCTTATCCTGACCGGTCTTTTCAAGCATTTCGAAAACGAATCCGCCAGTGGCGGTCCTGGAATACGATCGGACAGTTACATGGGAACGGCGCTGTTGCATCTGAATTCGCAAATATGGTTGAAGTACCTCGGGCTATTCAATCGGGCAAAAGCGGATAGCGACCTAGTGGCCACGGATAATCTTGCTCACGCCTTGTTTCTGTCTTATACCCGACCGCGTAAAGGTGGTTTGACCGTGGGATACCAAATCAGCGTCAACGATGATTTCGACCGCGGTATCGACGGCTCGGCCTACTATGCCGGCGCCTGGTACAAACCCTGGGAATCCGCCGAGGTGCGTGCAGAATACGGCCTGCGGCTGGAGGAGGTGGCCACGGGAACCAGATTAATCGGCGACCGCGAGAACAGCCGCTATCGGTTCGATTTGAAATGGCGACCAATCGCCGCGGCAAAGCTGAATCTGAGAATCGAAAACAAGAATAGAACCAACGACCAATTGGGCAGCGAAACCGATTTCCTGCGCTACTCCGTCGGCTTAGAATTCGGCCTTTTTCGGCGGCTTGATTTCGTCGGCGGCTATGCCTATTCCTCAGGCGAATATTCCAATCTAACACAGAAATTCAAATTCACCGATAACCAGATTTATGGTGATTTAGACTTAACCGGTATAGGAAGATTGATCGCCGGTGCAGGAGGCAACTGGAGCCGCAGCCGAAGCGATTTGAATTTGGAGAATTTCAATCTCAGATTCAAAGGAGGCGTTCGGTTCGCCGGCGATTACCGGTTGTTGGCCTGTTATAACGTTTACAATTTCGATGATCTTCAATACCGCGATCGCTATTTCACCGCCAACGTGATCGAGATAAACTTAGGCAAAACAATATCATTTTGAAGGAGATAAACCATGAACAAAAAGGCGCTGATAATTCTGGCGGCTCTGGTAGCGGCTGTTCTTTTCGCAGCCGGATGCGAAAGAAAGGTCGTTGTCGAGGATGATGAGCAAACCTCGCTGGCCAGTTGTTTCACCTGCCACGGCGATCAGGAATTCGCCTTGTTGGCGGCTCGGAATCAATGGGAAAACTCCCAGCACGCATCGGGTGAAAACGCCGACCGAAATCGCAACTATGACCCCACCCGTTATCAGGTCTGTGAAAAATGCCACACCAACGAGGGATTTATCGCGGAGCTGACCGGAACTCCTTATGCCGGAGGAGAATTCTCGGTGATCGGTTGTTTCACCTGCCATGCTCCGCACACTGCCGGCAATCTCGACCTGCGCACGACCGCGGCTACGGCTCTGCTGA
>CAZHVC010000014.1:0-12422 GCA_964535765.1 uncultured Ignavibacteria bacterium
ACATAGAAGCGCGCTCCCCACCAGGTTTTCACAAAAGCCAAAGGAAGCACCGCTTTTACTTCATCCCCCTCTTTGGCCATCAAATAGACGGTGGTGTGGCCCAAACCTTTGCCTACGATCTTTTTCCAGGCGAACAGGTGCCCGATATTCGACCGGCCGTGGCCCATCACGAAATCGTCCCAGACCCGGCGTTGCTCTTCTTCACATTGAATTATCTGCATAAGAAATCAATATCATGCCATCAACATGGGTCAGGCGGCTTGAGTTCCGGCTGTCGCCTGTTTGTCGGGCCCGCCGAAATGAATGCGTCGGAATCGGCTCAACATGCTCCCTGTGTTTGCAGGTTTTTTTCCATATAAACCGCCCCGGGGATAGGATTGAAACGATAAGTCTCGATTCGGGCAAAACCGAGCGTTTCGTAAAGCGCAATCGCTTCCGTCATGCTCGGCAAGGTATCGAGACGCATTTTCGCATATCCCCTGCTTACGGCTTCGCCAATCACTCTTTCGACGATAAGGCGTCCATAGCCGAGACCCCTGTAATCCGGTATTATGTAAAGTCTTTTCATTTCGCAGATTTCGCGATCGATGCGCCGCAGGGCGACACAGCCGACCGGGCGGTTGCCGACCCGGGCAAGCAACAGACAGCCCGCCGGGGGAGCGTAATCTCCCGGCAGGGAAGCCAATTCGCTTTCGAAATTCTGGAAACAAAGGTCGATTCCGATCGACTTTTCATATTCTCTGAAAAGTCGCCTTATCAGGTCCAAATCGGCCGCCGTCTCCGCCTGAGTGGTCAGCAATACCGGCATGAACCACCTAAACCGTGCACCTTTCGGTTGTCTCGATACGCTTCGCGGCTCGTTCGGCCATTGCGGCCGCGCCGTCGGAACTATTTGAAGCCTTGACTTTCATTCCCGGTTTCGGATTGAAGATTCTCCGGATAGAAAATAGCGGCAAAGTCAGTTTAGTCTGAACTTTTCTCCCAGATACAATTGCCGGGTTTCGGGATCGTTGGCCAGAAACTCGGCGTTTCCCGATTTCAGGATTTCGCCGTCGTAGATAATATACGCCCGGTCGGTGATCGATAAGGTTTCGCGCACGTTGTGATCGGTAACGAGGATACCCAATCCTTTCCGGCGGAGTTCATGGATGATTTTCTGGATTTCCTCGACTGTGATCGGGTCGATTCCCGAAAAAGGCTCGTCCAGTAGGATGAAATTGGGTTGGGTGGCCAGCGCCCGGGCTATTTCCACTCGCCTTCGCTCGCCGCCTGACAAATTATAGCCGAGCGAGCCGGCGATGTCTTTGATATCCAGGTCGGTCAGAAGTTGTTCCAGCCGGCTTTTTCGTTCCTGGCGGTTCAACTTCATGTATTCGAGAATGGCCATGATGTTGTCGGCCACCGACAATTTGCGGAAAATCGAGGCCTCCTGCGGCAGATATCCTATGCCGAGGCGGGCGCGGCGATACATGGGTAAAGGGGTGATATCCTGCGAATCCAGCAGCACCCGGCCGCCGTTCGGCCTTATCAATCCGGTGATCATATAGAAAGTGGTGGTTTTGCCGGCGCCGTTGGGTCCAAGCAGGCCGACGACCTCGCCGGCATTCAGCTCGATCGAAACGCCGTTGACCACCCGGCGGCCGCCGTAAATTTTGGCCAGATTATCTGTTTTCAGCGCTGTCATCGGCGACCCGCTCAGGCTCCTTATTTCCGGAGATTTCTTCATCGAGGATTTTTTCCACGCGGCCGGACACGTCACGGCCGATTTCGGCGTTTTTCAAATCCCGGTCGGCCCGCAAACCCCAGCCTTGCAAGATGCTGCCGTCTCGATGTTTTATTTCGACGAAATCGTCGGTTGTGATCAATTCGGTTTTGGGATTCCAGAAAAGCGACTGGGTGATCAAGACGGTGGAATCCGAACTGATTCCGACCACATCTCCGAAAAGGGCGAATCCGGCGGTCCGCTCGCGGACCAAGCCTCTTTTCGCTTTCAATTCGGAACGAGCCGCTCCGGTCGTATCGAAAAGGACGATTTTAACGTCGCTGGCTTCGGTGGAATCTTTATCCTCCCAACGGTAGATACAAGCGGCATCGACGATCGCGTTTTTGATTCCGTTCTGGGTCAGGATTATGGTGGCGCCTTCGATTCTGGCGTCCGGCGGTTTTTCCATTTCCTCTTTCAGGCGCGGCGATTCGTGGCGGGAACAGCCGCCGATCAGAAACGATATGGAGATAATAATTATCAAGCAGCGATTCTTCGTCATATTGCTGTCATTTTTCTTCGGGCGGCCTGTTGCGCCAGCGATTGTGAATCCAGACCCATTGGGCCGGATCGTATCTTATTAGTTCTTCCAGGGCTCTATTGCATCGACCGAGCGCGTTTAGCATATCGCCCTGGCGGTCGTTTGTCCAGTTGATTTCAAGAGGAGGCAACACTCTGATCAAATATCGGCATTCTTCTTCTCGATAGATAGCCATAGGGACTATCGGTGTGCCTGTTTTACGGGCGATAAAAACCGGCCCGGCCGCGGTGTTCGCCTTTTTCCCGAAAAAATCGACGAAGTAACCGGAAATTTTAGACGAATCCTGGTCGAGCAATACGCCGAGAGCGCGACCCTCTCGGAATGTTTTCAGTAGAGCCAGCGGCGAAGCGGTGGTTGGGATATTTTGCAAACCGAAATGCTGTCGTTGAGCCACCAACATCCGATCGAGACGCCTATCATACAGCTGCCTGCCTATCACCGAAACTTTCACTCCTTTGCAATAGGAAAACCAGGCGGCCAGCAATTCGAAATTTCCGATATGACCGGTCAGCGCCAAAACTCCTTTTCCCCGGGCGTAGGCTTTTTCGAAATGCTCGAATCCTTCGACCCGGACGATTCGCTCCATGAATGCTTTTGACCATTTTCCCATTCTGATGACATCACAAAGGTTGCGGCCCATTTCTTCGAAACAGGCCCGAGCCAATCCCCTGGCTTTGTTTTCGGGATAGTGCAAGGCGGACATTATCTGCTTTATGGCCGTATTCCGGTCCTTTGTTCCCAGCAGGTACCAAAGGCTGCCGGCGAACGCCCCCAACCGCAGCGCCGGCCGCCGGGGAATTGCGTTAAGAACCCATTTCACTATGATTAAGGCGATATAAATAAGATCGTTTTTCAAATTACTTTGGCGTCGAGAATGTCGTGCATATGGAGCAGGCCGATAAGTTTGTTGTCGCTGTCGACGACGGCCAGACTGGTGATTTTATGTCTTTCCATAAGATTCAGGGCGTCGACGGCCAGTTTGTCCGAGCCGATCGTTTTGGGCTTGGTTGTCATTATATCCGCGGCTTTGAGGGTTTCGAGCTTGAGCTTTTTTTCGATAGCCCGCCGTAGATCGCCGTCGGTAACTATGCCCAACAGTCTGTTCTCGGAATCGACTACGGTGGTGGTTCCCAACCTTTTGCCGGTCATTTCCAGGATGGTTTTCATGAACGGCGTGTCCGGGTTTACCCGAGGCACTTCCTCGCCGGTGTGCATTATCTGGGCTACCTTGGTCAGGCTCCGGCCGATCGCCCCGCCGGGGTGGAAGATAGCGAAATCGTCAGGCGTCAAGCCGCGGCGCTCCATTAGAGCGATTGCCAGGGCGTCGCCCATGACCATGGCGGCAGTAGTCGAGGAAGTCGGCACCAGGTTGTTCGGGCAAGCCTCCAGCTGTACCGAGACATCGAGAATCAGGTCGGCTTGACTGGCAAGAATCGATTTCGGATCACCGGTGAGGGCGATTATCGGAACGTTGAGTCGCTTGAGCAACGGCAACATTGTCAAAAGCTCCTCGGTTTCCCCAGATTTGCTTATGGCGATCAGCAGGTCATCCTGGCGCACCAGACCGAGGTCGCCGTGCATCCCCTCGGCCGGATGAAAAAAAATGGCCGGTATTCCGATTGATGAAAAAGTGGAGGCGATTTTTTTGGCGATAATACCAGATTTGCCGATGCCGCTTACAATCACCCGTCCTTGCGTCGAATCGATCATCTCGACTGCTTGCAAAAATCCGCTGTCCAACCTTTCGGCCAGAGCCTGGATCGCCTCTGCTTCGATTCTAATCGCTTTCTTGGCCTTTTCAAGCAAGCCGTTTTTTTTCATCGATTCCTTTTGCCTCCAAGACCATATCGATTATTTCACGGGCTGCACCCTCTCCCCCTTTTTTGCGGGTGATGTAATCGGCGATTTCCAACACCGCCGGAGGGCTGTCGGGGACGGCGAAAGCCACGCCCGAGGCGGCCATGGCCTCGATATCGACGAGGTCGTTGCCGGCAAAGGCGGTATGCCTATCGCTTATCCCGTATTTTGCCGCCAATTCCCTGAAGCTCTGCAGCTTGTTTGCCGGCTTTTGAATGACATCGGCAACCCCCAGCTCGCGGGCGCGGATCTCCGTCGCCCGAGACGGCCGCCCGGATATGAAGGCGATTCTTATCCCGTGCTTGAGGGCAAGGTGTATCCCGAGGCCGTCGGCGATATTGAATTTTTTCATCTCCAACCCCTCGGGACCAATGAGCACGCTGTTATCGGTCAAAACACCATCGACATCGAAAATCAATAGTTCGATTCCGGCGAGTTTTTCTTTAAGGTTATTGTTCATGGCGGCCACAGCGTGTCTGCAAAATTAACGATTGTCTTGATTCTCGTCAACAACAATCAACCGCCGCTCGTTCGGCTTGCCGGTCTCATTTATATCCTTGAAATCGCTTAGGATACGATCTCTCTATAGGTAATTCAGCAAACTCCCAAGCGGTGGATTCAGGCGGTTATTTTTATGAAAGGGAGCCTTTCGGCAGGTGGCCGTTGGGAAAAGTTGAAGGCCAGATATGGTATCCACCCTGTTGTCTGTTTCGACCGGCAGTTGAAAAGATTTACCCCCTAAATTGCATTTTTGGGCTTAAGTCATTGCTTTCTGTGGCAGATGGATATCAAGGAGCGACAAAAACCGGTGATCTCAGCGGCGGTATGAGTTGCCATGGCGGTTATGCGCAAGCCGTGGCGTTCGGCGTTTTGGATTTTGATCACGAAATAGCCGGATCGGCGCAGCTGTTCCCTGACCGATTCGGCTTCCTCGTCGTTGCCGAAGTAGGCGTTCAAGATATAACGTCCCGGCTGGTTGAGTCTAATTCCTCCACCGGAAAGAGTTTGATGGATAATTCCGGCATTGGTTTTCATGCGGGAAATCAGTTCCGGTTCTGCCTGCAGAATCTGAAGCGATTTCAGGGCCGCGCCGACGGCCATGGCCGAAAGTGATGTGGAATAGACGTATTCCCGGAGAGGTTTGCCGAACAACTTCTCCGGCGGCGGATCGAAAGCCAGGAACCCGCCCTGGGAGCCGAGCGCCTTGGAAAATGTCCCCATGATGATATCGGCCGCTCCTTTCAGATTGAAATACTCTTCGAGCCCCCGCCCACTGTCGCCGAGCGCCCCGGTGGCGTGGGCCTCGTCGATTATCAGCAGGAAACCATATTTTTCCTTGAGGCGAATCAACTCGTCCAGCGGCGTGATTGCTCCATCGAGAGTGAAAACGGACGGTATGGTGACGATCTTTCGGGAATTGTTTGATTCGGCCAACAGTTTTTCGAGATGAGCGAAATCCAGATGGCCGAATTTGTGCCGTGGGCAGCCCGATAATACGATCCCCTCGACGGCCGAGGGATGATGACGTTCCTCGTAAAAATAGGCGGTATCGTCGCCGGCGATAGCGGCATGCACAGCCACGTTGGCGGCATAACCCGAGGGGAACAGAACGGCCCGCCGCCTGTTTTTGAAGGCGGCGATGGTTTCGGCCAGCTCGCGGTGAAGCTCGGTGGTGCCTGAGGTACCGGGTGCACCACCGGTGCCGCAACCGTATTTTTCGGCGGCGTTGACCGCCGCCGCAATCACCCGCCGGTCATGGGAAAGGCCGAGATAATCGTTGGAACAAAACATCACCAGCGGCTCGCCATCGATTATTATATGTTGGGCGTTGCGCGCCTGTAGCGGTCTTTCCATAATAAGCTCCGGTGTGATTATCGGAATATTCGGCCGTTCGGTCAAATATTTTGCAGGTGATCTATGACAATCGACCGGCCATGCTCCAACATAAAAACGGCACGACCATAATATCTTGGATATGATTATTGAAAATCAGTGCAGCAGAGTTGCCCTGATTACCGCTGATTTTTGCCCGGAGTTGACTTTGACGAAATAAATTCCTGATTGCATATCTTCGCCGGCAAGCATTATTTCATAACGCCCCGGCGCCAAATCGCCGGAAAAAAGTGATTTCAAACGGCGCCCCAGACAATCGAACAAATCAAGCGAAACCGCCGAGAATTCATCGATGGCGAACGCCACCCGAGCCGTCGAATTGAATGGATTAGGATATACAGTCAGTCCGAATCGTTCGGGGAGTTCGGTCTCTTGCGATATATCCGTGCCCGGCAGAACGAACACCGATAGCACCGGCCGGTGATCGGATATGAGGTTGGGGTAACCGTAATATTCATCGCCGAGCCGAAGAGTCAATGTTTGTCCCTGACTGCCGTATTCGCCGAGCATATCGGTCGTTATCATTATATGGTCGATCAGGCTGTTGTAGGTTGGGTAGGAAGCCCAATAGGGGTTGCCGGCAAGGGGCAAAGTCAGAATACGATAGTCGAGGCTGTCTTGCAGGAAATGCCAGAATATGTTGGCCGATTGCGGATCGTTCACCTCATCGTTGTAATCGCCCAGAATTATCCAGTCGCGATCCGGCAGCGAAGGGACAGTGGCGTCGAGATAGTTTTTCAGGCGCAACATGGCCGACAGGCGGCGGCTGAAGTCGGTCGGCTCGGAACCGGCTTTCAAGTGCAGGTTTATGGCGTAAAAGTCGCACAATCCCGAAGGTAGATCGGCCTGAAAAGTAGCCCGCAGGGGCGGTCGGGGGAATTCGTAGGTGTAGCCCCAGAATAACGGCTCCCAGGAAACGGCCGTCACCTGATCGGTGCGGTAAAGAAAGGCTTCTTTCAGGGGAGTCCCGGGATAAGAGGGGGCGTAAAAACCAGCCCATCCCGGCAACTGGGAAAGTAGGTCGGCGAAAGCCACGGTATCGGTTATCTCCTGGGCGGCGATTATATCTATCTGTAGATCGCGGATCAAAATCGCCAGCGTATCGATCGTCGGCTGCCCATGCCAGGGGAATTCCCGGATGTTCCAGGTGGCGATATCGAGCGTGTTTTCGCTTCCCCGCGGCGACACCAGACTAACGGCGTGCCCGAACCATAAAAGCAGAGCCGCCCCAACGATAAATGCCGTTTTGCCCGGTTTCATAAGAATCAACCCTTATATAAATATATACTAAAATTCTGGGTTTCAAAGCAGTTTTGACCTTCCCCCGATTTCTTGCATTTTTTGCGGCTGTTCCGCAGTCGTTGATTATTTCAGGTGGGAAAAGAAAAAAAGCCGGGCATACTCAACTCGGCATGCCCCGCCCGGTGAAAAGTCATGCCGTTATTTGGCCAGCACCATTTTGATCGAGCCGACTGAATCGGCTGTCTGCAACTTGCCGAAATAGATACCCGATGGATATCGCTCGGCGTTCCAGACTATTTCCTGCCTGCCCGCCGCTTGTTCTCCATCGACCAGCACTTCGACGAGATTGCCGAGCAAATCATAAATTGCCAGCCTGACCTTTCCGGACGATTCGAGGTTATAGGAAATCATGGTCCGGGCGTTGAAAGGATTCGGGTAATTCTGGACCAAGGCGAAATCCGCCGGCAATCTTTCCGGATTATCGCCGATTCCCGTTTCCAGCGGTTGGCAAAGCTCGATGAAACGCGCCCCACCGGTGTTTTCCTGCTGGACGATCCCGCCGCCCGGCGTCACCTCGAAAACCCCGCTGCCCGATGTCAGAAGCAGGTTGCCGTTGCCGAGCCGGTAGCAGCCCCTGCCGAGATTCCATGAGGTGGTCTGGAAAACGGTTCCGTTGAGGTCGAAATCGCTTACCACATTGCCGGAAAAGGCGGCGTTCAAAAAATCGCCCGGCAAAAGCGTGTCGGCGTTTATCTGTTCGGGGAAACTGACGGTGACAAGCGAACGCTCATAAGTGCCGTTGGCGCTGTATAATCGAACATTGGCTCCGCTGCCGATATGCGACAACAAAGCCCGGCCGTCCGGCAGGAAAAAGATATCGAACGAATCGCTGCCGTCGTTGATAAAATCGGTGCGGCGGTCATGCGGGCCGGCGAATTCGGCCACGTAGTCATCGCCGCTGGTTACGTAGAGATTACGTTCCCTGAAGGCGATCCCCCTGATATTGTTCAACCCATCGGTGGCGTCGGCGTATGTATAGAGATAGTTTCCGCCTCTGTCGAATACGAAGATGGCGTCGGCAACCTGATCGGAGACATAGATATTACCGTCCGGCCCGGGGACCGCATTGATCGGTGTCTGGAACCCCGAATGCCCGGTGATGAATAAGCCGAGAAAGGTCCCGTCAAAAGGGTCGTACACGCCCACGTTGTCGGCATCGGAATTGGGTATCAGCAGGACATCCTGCGGCGGCAAGGAATCAAGCACCACCGGCTGAAAAACGTCTGCGGTCGAGGCTCCAGTGTTTATTTCAATCCCTTGTTCCTCGAAAAATCGCCAGGGATTATCTGATGAGGCCCAACAAAAAGCGGCCGGGAAAGCCAAGGTCGCAATTGCCAAAAACGCAAACCCGACCATGACCTTATTATTGCCATAGTGATTGTTCATAGTCCTACCTCCAGAGTTGCGGTGTATCACGATTTTAAGGAAACGGAACGAATCTTACAAATCCGCTTTTACCCACCCTCGATGCAAAACTAATACATTTTTCAATTTTGTCCAGCGGTTTTGTTATCATCCGGCGTTGAAATATAATTCCCGAAATCCGCTTGTCATTTATCCGCAGCAGCGTATATTTAATTCCGGCGGTGTCATTCCTAAATTGCCGCAAGGCCCAGGGTTTTTGGCTGATTAGTTCGGGCAAGAGGAGGTTAAATGTCGTCAATCAGAATTTTCACGACGGCCGTAGTCGTCGGTCTGATGGCTTTATCCGGTGAGGCGGGGGCCGAGGAGTACTATTTTAGGTTCGGGTTCACCGACAAAAGCGAACTCAATAAAATAACCAATATCATTTCGATCGATAATGTCGTCGGCGACACCGTATTCGCCTATGCCAACGAAAGCGAATTGGCGGTTTTTCTGGCGCAGGGATACTCGATCACCATGCTGCCTCATCCCGGTTCCCGGGTCGAGACGCGCCATGCCGATTCGCCGGAGGCGATACTCGAGTGGGATTATTACCCGACCTATACGGCCTATGTCGATATGATGAATAATTTCGCCGCCTCCTACTCATCGCTCTGCCGGGTTCAAAATATCGGCAACAGCGTCAGCGGCCGACAGCTGCTGGTGGCCAAGATTTCCGATAATCCCGATAATCAGGAAAACGAGCCGGAGGTCTTTCTCACCAGCACCATGCACGGCGACGAAGTGACCGGTTTTGTGCTCATGCTGCGGTTGATCGATTATCTGCTTACCAATTACGGCGTCGATTCGATGGTTACCAGTCTGGTCGACAATCTGGAAATCTGGATTAATCCCAACGCGAATCCCGATGGCAGTTATCGCACGGGGAACACCATAACCAACCCGACCCGGGGCAATGCCAACGGGATCGACCTGAACCGCAATTTCCCCGATCCGGCCTACGGCGACCACCCCGACGGCAACGCCTGGCAGGCGGAAACGATCGCCATGATGAATTTCGCCTCGAATCACAGTTTCGTTCTTTCGGCCAATTTCCATGGCGGCGCCGAGGTTGTTAATTATCCCTGGGATTGCTGGTCGAGGCTGCATCCGGACAACGACTGGTTCGTCTCGATCTGCCGCCGCTATGCCGATTCGTGTCAGGCCAACAGCCCTCCCGGCTATATGGATGATCTGAATAATGGAATCACCAACGGTTATGCTTGGTATCCCGTTCACGGCGGCCGCCAGGATTACATGACTTACTGGAAAGGGGGAAGAGAAAACACGATCGAGATATCCTCGACCAAATTCCCCTCCGCCTCGCAACTCCCTTCCTACTGGAATTATAACCGGGCGGCCTTTCTGACTTATATGCAAAATGCGCTGTATGGAATTCATGGCTTGGTCACCGACGGCCTCACCGGCCTGCCGCTGGCGGCCACAGTCTGGGTGCTGGGTCATGACGCCGACAGCTCGCGCGTGTTCACCGATCCCGACGTCGGCGATTATCATCGCCAGATCGCCCCGGGAACTTACAACCTCGGATTTACGGCGGTGGGGTATCTTCCCGACACGGTTTACGGCGTGGTCGTGGGCGCCTATCAGACAACCACGGTAAACGTGCAGCTTCAACCGCTGGCCGGCACGCCGGATCTGGCGTTCGTCGGGCATAACGCCGGCGGAGTGATTCCGGGCGATACTGTCGATATGCTCGTCAAATTGGTAAACAACGGCGGGGCGAATGCCACCGGAGTGGCGGCGACGCTCAATTGCTCCGACATTGATATCGACATAATCCAGCCGTCGGTTGCCTTCCCCACGATCAATGCTTTGGGCGGCACCGCCGTTTCGCAATCCGCTTTCCGTTTCGCCGTATCTTCAACGGCTCCTTACTATCACGGTATCGATTTTTCCTTGGTGGTTTCGGCCACAGGGGGGTATGTCGATACCCTCGAATTCAGTCTGGAGATAGGTCGGGCTATAGAGGATTTCGAAACCGGCGATTTCGCTTCATTCCCCTGGCAGTTTTCCGGCAATGCCAATTGGGGGATTGTAAGCAGCGGCGCTTTTGAATGGACGTATGCTGCCAAGTCCGGAACGATCACTCATAACCAGAGCTCGACTCTTTCTTTGAACATCGATGTCCAGCAAGCCGGCCCGATCTCCTTTTATTATAAAGTATCTTCGGAGGCCAGCTACGATTCGCTCAAGTTCGCCGTCGACGGGGTCTTGCGCGGCGGCTGGTCGGGCGAATCGGGCTGGGCGCAGGCAAGTTACAATATCGCCGCCGGCAGCCACATCTTGACCTGGACCTATGCCAAAGACGGGTCGGTAAGTCGCGGCAGCGATTGCGCCTGGATCGACTATATCGTATTTCCAAATATGGGGCAGCCGTTGACCATAACCACCGCCTCGCTGCCTGATTGGACCGCCGGCCATCCTTATGCGCAGACGCTTCAGGCCGCCGGCGGCACGGGGACGATCACCTGGAGCGATCTTTATAACGACCTTTCCGGAACCGGACTTACTCTCTCGAGTGCCGGCTTGCTGGCCGGTATTCCAAATGGGCCGGATACGATCGGCTTTACCGCCAGGGCGCAAGATCAGGCCTCCGGCTCGGCCACGCGCCTTTATACGTTCGTTATAAACAGGGCTATAGAGATACTTTCCGATACTTTGCCCGAGGCGGAAACCGGGATTCCCTATACTTTTCAGATAGTCGCTGCGGGCGGTACCGGAGCGCTTGAGTTCGTGGCCGTCGACAGCGGCTTATTCAACACCGGTTTGAGTCTTTCGCCGACCGGACTGCTGAGCGGCATACCGGTTTCGGCCGATTCAGTGGAATTCGTGCTGAGAGTCAGCGACACTGTCGGGGCAAGCGCCCAGCGGCAGTTCGCTTTGCTTATCACCGGATATGATTTTCTTCCCGGCGATGCCAACGGCGACGGGTTCGTGCGCGGTTCCGATGTGACGTATCTTGTCGGTTATTTCAAAGGAACGGCGCCTGCCCCCGAACCATATCTTGCTGGTGATGCCAACGGCGACTGTAACGTTAGCGGCGGCGATGTCACCTATTTGGTGCGCTATTTCAAGGGGTTCGGCGCAGAGCCGATCAGGGGGGATTGCCGTTAGGAGTATCGCGGATTTAAGGTTGACACACAGGCTTGTTATTGGTTTAATCGAGGCAAACCGCCATCTTCTTTTATTCGGTTTTTCGCCAAAAATCGGTCAGCAATTCAGCTGTTCGTGATATTGGCCGTCCCGATTCGAGATGAAGACCGATAAGGCCGCCATATCCGAAAAACAGTCTTTCGATCCGCAGGAGAAGATCCTGACGTTCCAGCGAAAAGCGTTTACGCAATATCTGAAGCTTCAGGCGGGCCGAAACTCTACTTCTTGCCTTCCAACATTCCCTTGGCCGGGCTCGAGGGATCAAGGGCCAGCGACTCGCGAAAATATCTATTTGCCGCCGCATGGTCTCCCTTGTTTAACATTATAGTCCCGAGTTCGTAATAGGCTCTGGCGGTCGGCCGTCTGGCTATCGCCTTTTCGTACCAGACCCGGGCCGAATCGAGGTTCCCCGCCTGGAAATAGGCGCGGGCTGTGTTTTCCGAATAGTTACTCAAACTTGGCTTGATTTCGATCGCCTTTTTGAAATGC
>CAZHVC010000015.1:0-12252 GCA_964535765.1 uncultured Ignavibacteria bacterium
TGATGACAGCGATCTGGAGCGGCCCGTGCTTACCAACTGGGGTGAGAAGAAGCCGATTTGGTGGGTTTATTGGGTTATGATCTATCACGACGTTGAGCATGGCGGGCAGATCATGCAAGTCAAAAACGAGTATAATAATCGAGAATGATTTGGTATTGTACTTCTCCCCTTTTGGCAAGCGATTTTCAAGAGGGTTAACGTGGTCAAGTTATTGGTTTCTTCCAAATCGTACGGCGCTTTGTATGTCGGCGCCAAAAGCAAGTGACTATGGCTGCAACGTTCGATCCGATCTGTCAGCGCCCCGATGATCTGCTGCAAGCGCTGATTCTTAGCCTTCAACCGCGATAACTCCGAACAGTTCACCTTTTCCTCGAAGGCCCGCTGCGACTCCGCTAAAAACCGGTCCCGGCACCGGTAATGCTGATTCTGACTGATCTGCTCCTGACTGCTAAAGCCTATCCGACAAGCTTTGCAACAGGTTTTCGCCTTCGGCTTCGAATCCCACTGCCTTCTCTTCACGACCGATCTTCTTTGTGAAATCAGCCGTAAGATACGCTCTTAACATATTCTTTCATTTAAAGGGGAGCAGTATGGTTTTTGTCAAAGGCGCCGACGCATTCGGAAAATGAAATGGGACGATTCGGTGGAAAACCGTTATATAAAATTCTTGCCAGAATCTTAAGCGATCCAATCTTGCAACTATGACTTGCAGCTTTTTTCGAAATTTTAACTTTTTACGATCGTGTTTTCCACTAAATCCGTGGCATTATCTTTATTTTCGGTCAGCCATAAAGAATTTCCCCAGAGGGATTCAATACAGAGCGATTTTAGCGTTTCCCATCGAATATTTTTTGCTGTTCCTCAATATGGGAATTCATCTTTCAACGAAATATTAGTATTCGGCGCCCTACATGTCTTTGGTCTGGAAACGCCGCAATCCTATAGCCAACGGGACAATAATCCAGAGCAATAGCGATCCAATCGCCGCAGCTACGCCGCCGCTTGTCCCGAAAAAGCGGTTGAACGCCGCGCCGGTGTAACCCATAAGCGCGGCCATATCCGATCGGATGAGTAAGGTTACACGGGCAAGATCGATGGGATTGGCAAACGACATCAATAACAACGGCGTCTCAAGCGGGTACTCCGAAAAAGTCACCGCCAACAGCAAAACCAATCCATCGTAAATTAAAGCCGTGAATAACCAAAAAGCCAAAGCGCTCGCAAGCCCCTTGCCCTTATCATCAAATATCGCAGCCATTAAAAACGATACCGCCAGGAAGATCAACGATAGGAACGAACCCATTAGAAGCAGAAGGGCAAGCGATATCAATTGGGATCGTTCACCCGACGCCAGGATCAAAAAGGGCAACCCGACTCCCAATATAAAACCGAATATCAGCGCAATTGAAATCCCCATGAAGACGCCAATAAAAACGATTTTTCGACCAACCGGTTGGGTGAGGATCAAATCGAAGAATTCGCGGGAATTATAAAAATATATGGTGCCGAATAAAACGCTCACCAATGGAATCAACACAATACTAAGACTTATCAGTATGACCGCCACTTTTTCGCCGTGAGCTTGGAACCGAAACAGGCCGATTGTGACAGCAGCGAAAAACAGCGCATATAAAATGCTCCACCGGTTGCGAGAAACATCCCGAATTGAAAACAAACAGATTTGACAGATCTGCTTCATGCCCTGCTCATTTCAATAATCCGGGCGACCGCGGATTCAAGCCGAGGCTTGCCGGTTTGCATTTTGAGATCGCTTATACCGCCGGAAAACCGCACATTCCCCTCGAGCAGAAGTATTACATCATCAGCCAAATCATCCAGATCGCTCATGACATGTGTGGTCAATAGCACGGTTTTATCTTTACAACGAACCGACATCAAATACTCTTTTAGGCGCGTGCTTGAAATCGGATCGAGACCGGCGGTCGGCTCGTCAAGTATGAGTATTTCCGGATCGTACATACAGCAAATGACAGCGCTCAATTTTTGGCGATTTCCCTCCGAAAGAGCCCGAATCCGCTTCGATAATTCCCGTTCGAGGTCGAACATGCGGATTAATTCCGCTTCAAGATGCGGATCGGCGTTTCTCACCTGTTTCACCAATGCCAGCACTTCCCGTACTTTGAGTTCTTGCGGATATCGGGCGTTTTGGGGCATATAACCTATGAATCTGCGATATTCGCCCGATTCATCGAGGTAATGTCCGTTGACCTTTATGGAACCTGAGTTCGGTTTTACAAGTCCGAGAATGCATTTAATCAATGTCGATTTACCCGAACCGTTCGGCCCGATTATTCCCGTTACTCGCCCCTTTTCGATCGACAAGGAAATGTCATGCAGGGCAAACAGCTTGCCGAATCGTTTATTAACCCGAGACAGCTCTATCATAAAACCGGTCTCATCCGAGGTTTTGAATCGATCAATGCTTCAGGCGTCAATGTCGGCACAATTCGCTCGGCCAAATCGAGCGCCTCAATCAAAAGCGAGCGAAGAAATATCAATGTGGGTGGATTCGACTCGACAAGCAAGGAAAATAGGCTGACTGGTCTATATGGAAGGTCGCCAAAACCATCCCCGTCAAAATCAAAACCGCGATAGCTGCTCCAGTAATTTCCGTTGAAGGTGCTATTGGCATGTCGGCTATTGGTGGCCACCTGAAATGAATTATTGAGGAAATTATTATTGTCGATTTCGCAATTCAAACAATTTGACATTATTTTAATCGCCCAGCCGTTTCCATCAAACAAATTGCGCTCGATCAAGACATGGTTCGATCCTTCGGCCTGGATTCCAACAGTATTGTTCTTAAACCGATTGTCGATCACGCGGCTGGCGCTGATATCTTTCAACAAGAGACCGTAGGAAGCGCCTCCCCAATTTTCCTGAAAATCATTGTCGATCATTTCGACATGTTTCGTATACATAACCGCGACTCCGGCGCCGTTGCGGACGAATGCATTGTGGTCATAACGACAGCTATCGGAATACATGAAATGCAAACCATAGCGCAGGTTCGCCTCGCTGCGATTTCCGGAAATCATGCTGTTGGTAACGAACTCAAGATAGATACCATCACGGTGCCCTTTAATTGAATTGTTTTCAATTGTCATATCATTACAATACCAGAGGTGGATACCGTTGCCTGCTTCAGTGTAAATCGCCGTCTTTCCGATAATTTGATTTTCGGAAATTTCGCATTGATCGGATTTAGCGGCGTACACGGCAAAAAAATTATCCACAAATCTATTATCGAGTATTTTGCAATTGCGTACTTTATTCAGCAAAACGGCCGAGTTTTCCTTGATATGACTGGCTGGTGTTCCGACAAAGCAGAGTCCGCTGATAGTTACGCCAGATGCGGCAATTTCCATTATCTGACCTTTGCCTTCCGCATCGATAGTAGGATAATCAACCCCCTTTATCGTAAGCGGCTTATCAACCAGGATATCATATTCGCTATAAATGCCGGCACGCAACAGAATGGTGTCGCCGTCGCGGGCCTGCTGAATCGCCGTCCTAACGGCTTGAATCTGTCCGGAAGATCGAACCTCGAGAACCGCCGCAGGGCATCTCTGACTAAATATCAAAAAGACAACCGTAACGACGCCCGAAATTCCTGTTATGTTGAATGCATTGTTCACAGATTCCAATCGGCCGCTATCTTTGCACACACCTGCTCCCAATTCAATACCGTTCCTCCGACCACCTCGATTAGCCGGGCGGCCTGTTCGGGCGTAGCCACGGCTACCAACCCTGCGCCCATGGGGCTTTTCTGACGCTTGGTGGCGATTATTGCAGCCTTATCAAATTTCAGAAATGTCTTTGGCAACTCAAAATTGGTGACCCACATCGAATGAACATCCCCGGAGGCAACACCCCCAACCATGCTGAAAGCAGCCAGGCACTCGATCGAGTCGAATTTGTAAACCTTTCCTTTTTCGGTGATCATTTCCGACCCGAAAGCAGGATCGACGATAATCATCTTGCAGTAATCGCATTGGTCCTGACCGTAATGGATTTCGATCGGTTTCCGCCGGCCGCAGCCAATGAATAAAGACGCGATAATGATCGATATCGAGATCAAGACGACAATCAGCCTATTCATCACTTAATGGTTACTCCTTCTTTTTGCGCAATTCATATAACCAGACTATTAAACCGGCCATAAATGAACCCAAGGCCACCCAGCCGCCGGAGCCCGGTAACGAAATCGCCTTAAAATTCAGCAACTTCTTGCTGCCGAAAAGCGGCGGCTGATAATGCATACCCGGCACCTTGATAATGGCATGCGCCGTATCGAGATTATGGCCATAATCGTAGCCCCAGCAATAGTAGTCGATAAGCCCCGCCATCGCGACTGCAAGGAAAACAACCAACCAGACAAACAAAAACACCCGCTTGCCGGCCACCGCGGCAACCAGACCAAGAATCATTACGGCACGCATGATCCACGGCATGATTTTCAGTTCGGCAATCGATTCGGGACTGATCGTTTTCATCCCGATATAATGGTTTAGATTATTTATTTTGGAAAGATCGCCGGGATGCTGGCCGCGTATCTGATTGATCCAGATTTCCAATCCCAGACCCTCCGGATATTGCGGAGCAGCAAGCGTAATTTCCCACAGTGGGGTAAAATAAGTAATCGAGAGCGCCAGTGCGGCGATAGCGATTATCAGACGTGAATGTAGCTTCATCGCATCCGGTCCCTATAAAGGCCAGCCCGGAATTGAGGTCGAACGCATGCCAATTCAGTATTGATTATTTTCACCCGATACCCCAAACGCCTTTCGATCTTCATTTTGAAACCCTAATGTATCCTTGCATTTCCTGATGCAGGGCCGAACAGAAATCCGTACAGTAAAAGGGGAACACGCCCGCTTCGGTCGGCTCCCACGCAAGGGTTCTGGTTTCGCCGGGCATCACCAACAACTCGGAAGTTTTCGCTCCAACGACAGCGAATCCGTGGGGCACATCCCAATCCTGTTCAAGGTTGGTAACGTGAAAATATACTTTATCGCCGGCTTTTATTCCCTCGATGTTGTCCGGGGCGAAATGCGTGCGAATCGTGGACATATAAACATGCACGATATTATTTTGGCGAACCACGCGTGCCTCACCCTCGGCTTTAATGGCATACGGATTCGTATTATTTTCGATGCTGAACCACTTTACGGATCGATCTTTTATAAGCGAGGCGGGGCAGGCTTGGGCATAGTGAGGTTCGCCTACGGTCGGAAAATCGAGCAGCAATTTCATTTTGTCGCCGGAAATATCGATTAATTGGGCTGATTGGGTCAGCTCGGGTCCTGTCGGCAAATATCTATCTTTGGCTATCTTGTTCAGGGCAACGACATATTTCCCGAACGGCTGGCGGGTATCACCCCCCGGAATCATAAGATGGCCGATGGAATAATAGGTGGGTATGCGGTCGACAACCTCCCAAGTTCCCACTTTCCATTTTACAATTTCCGAAGACAGAAACATGGAAGTGTAGCCATAGCCTTTGTTATCGAATTCCGTATGAAGCGGGCCAAGACCGGGGTTTTGTACTTCGCCGGCAATGGCGGATTCATATTTGATTATCGGAATTCCGCCGAAATCACCGATAAAATCCTTATTGGCTATCGCCTGCTTCATTTTGGTGAACGAGTGGACGGGAATTAAAGCGGCCAGTTTTCCGCCGGCCACGATGTATTCGCCGCTCGGGTCAACATCGCATCCATGAGGGGATTTGGGGGTAGGCAGATAATACATTAGCCCTGGGAAATCTCGGGGATCAAGTAGAGTTGCTTTTTCAATAATCTCGCTCTGCGCCACCCTGGCTCCATCAAGATAATTATGATAATACCGGCAGGAAATTTCTTTGCCTTTCCCCTGTGAGACAAGCTCTTCGGCCATTTTCCAGTTAACGGCGGCGATGAAATCCTTATCGTTTTGCGAAGCATTAACTTCCAATTGGGTATTAGCTTGTTCTGAGTTGTAAGATGTGAAAAACGACCATCCATAGGAGGGGCCTTTGCCGGCACGCGAGAGATCGTAATTGATTCCGGGAACCAGCAATTGGAACGCCAAGTGCATATTGCCGGTCGCCGAATCAACCTTGATAAAGGAAATCGTCCCCTTGAAATTCTCTTTGTAGGAATTGATAGCGACATCCTTTTGAGGAATGGGGACACTGAAGCGGGTTGAAGCCACTACGTATTCCGTATTGGGCGTCACAAACGGTGAGCCGTGATTGCCTGCCGAGTTTGGGATTTCGATTATTTCAACGGTTTCAAAAGTCGATAAATCTACACGAGCAACTCTCGGGGTGTTATTTCCGTTGATAAACAGCCATCGTCCGTCGAGTGAATCACCGGTTCTGGACAATTGCGGATGGTGAGCGTCATCCCAGGGCAAGAATCCATAAGAGGTCATAAGCAGCCCTTTGGTTTCCTCTGAATATCCATAACCTTTTTCGGGATCCTGACTGAAAACAGGTATGACTTTGAACAATCTTCCCGATGGCAAACCATATACAGATACCTGACCGCTGAATCCACCCGACATGAAAGCATAAAATTCGTCGTAGTTTCCGGGGGCGACATAGACTTTGGAGGCCGCATCGCCTAAACCGCCGATTTCCTCTTTTTTCCCGCCGCAGCTTATAAGCAGGGTTGTTCCCAACAGGGAAACGAGAATCATCGCAAACAACCTGAATTTAATTTCCACGGGGTCCTCCTATTGTTGTTGGATATTGGGATAAGTCAACATTTCCGTTTTTTACTTATTCGTTGCAGTGGCGGCAGCCTGGGAAACGTCAAAGCCGGGTTGCTGCTCCATAGGTAGGGCGGGCTTATTCGATTCTACACGAAGGAATTCCAGAATTTGACGTGCCATTTCCGGAGTGACTCCCTGTATTGTCATATATTGGGCATACTGCGCCACCAGCTTCTTACCTTCGGGATGGAGTTTGCCCATGAGATCGGGATTAAGTATCTGGTTCATTATATAGGCTGCGCTCTTTCGTTTGGCCACATCGCGTAAAGGCGGGCCGGTTTTGCGCATATCGAGATAATGACAAGTAGCGCATTTCTGAACGAATATGGCTTTGCCCTGATCGGCCATGATGGTGTCTGGTGCGCCAAGATCAAGATTTTCGGTGACTGGGCCGATTCCATTTTCTATTTCGAAACTCGTCAATTCGCCCCTGGCCCAGCGAGCCTGTTTTTCGGCTTGAGTTTCGGGTTTTGACGAACATCCGGCAATCGGAATACTCGATAGCATGAAGCTTGACAGGGCAATCCCCGCCAGGGTGGTTTTGAACAAGCGATTCATAACTTTAATGGTCCTTTCGTTTGAGTCTTATTTTTTATTTGAGTCCAAATCGCATTAATATATTTAAGAGTCCATTATCTTAAATAACGGTAATTTAAATCCGCCTTGTTCAATCAACCTCCCATTTCACCCGGGCATTTTTCTTAAAATTGCGGGCCAAAGATGCCAGGGTGGTTTTGCCCAGCACTCTTTTGTAACTTTCCCGCCGTTTGGCCCAGCCTTTATGAAGCGGGCAAGGTTTTTTGTCGCCGCAGCCGGGCAAACCGAGAATGCAGCGGTCGAATATGCTCATGCCATCGATAGCATCGACGATTTCAATGAGGCTGATTTGATTGGCAGGACGCGCAAGACCGATTCCGCCTTTGGGACCACGAAAAGATTTCATTATACCCGACTCGGTCAATATTTGCATAATTTTGGTAAGAAAATGGAACGAAAGCCCGAGTTCATCGGCAAGCTCATGGAGGGGGATAAACCTGCGTTTTTCATGACTTTCTTTATGGGCGATCAGAATCGAAGCGCGGATGCCGTATGTGCAGCCTTTCGAAAATAACATGACTTATTTCGGTATTCGGACTCCTTTGTCTTATAAAAAGCGATACCGTATCCTTTGTCAAGATATTTTTTGCATTTTTATCAGTTATCCCGGGTTAATTGCCGGTCGATGAATCATCAAAAAATGATCTTCCGTTTCTCTCGGAAACACACCGGTGAAATATATGGCTCGGCATGAGACGAAATCCGTTCCTTATTCAAATTCAAAGATCGTCTTTATTTTGGATCTCTTAGGCCTGACCCAGTTTAATTTCGGCCGAATCACCTGCTACCCCGCCATATCCGCACCATGAACATGGTCAGCATGTTCATTTATTTGAATTCAAACCGCGGTTGATTTCCCCACCCTTAGGCTCAATCACCCCGGATGATTATGCCGTTCCCCAAATCGTGTCCTGAACGCCGGTCATCTCGAAATTGTTTGAAACCATCATCGGGCAGCGGGATTATAACCGAAAACAATTTTGCTTACTATCGAGCCCCTGGCCGGAATAATAAACCGGAGAGACTGGGATTCGAACCCAGGAGGCGCTTTTGGCACCTACACGCTCTCCAGGCGTGCTCCTTAGACCAACTCGGACATCTCTCCTGCATTCATGTTAATTTATCGACCGCCCGATGTCAATTACAAGTTCGATGTCATATATACTTGTCTATTGAATGAGCTTGACAGCGACTGTCTCCGACGATACCATGATTTTCATGGATAATATCAAAAGGCTTATCGAGATTGTGGCCCGCCTGCGCGGCCCCGACGGTTGCCCCTGGGACAAAGTCCAAACCCACCGTTCGTTAAAACCATACCTGCTTGAGGAAACTTACGAAACTTTGGAGGCGATCGATGCGGACGATCCCGAGAAACTGGAAGAGGAACTCGGGGATCTTTTGCTCCATATCTTCTTTCACGCCCAAATCGCCGCCGAATCGGGGAAATTCGACATCGACGGCGTCGGGCGGAAGATATGCGATAAACTGATCGCCCGTCATCCCCACGTTTTTTCCGAGAGGATCGAAATGACCCCGGAAAAGGTGCTCGATCAGTGGGAGGCGATAAAGAAAACCAATCGCAACGGTCATTCGGTGCTCGACGGCCTGCCGCGGGAGCTTCCGGCGTTGCTCAAAGCGTTCCGGATACAAGAAAAAGTCGGGCGGCTCGGTTTCGATTGGCGCATACCGCAAAACGTAATCGCCAAAATAAAAGAGGAAATTGCCGAATTCGAGGAGGCCATGCATTCGGGTCAGGCGGGCAAACTCGATGGTGAACTGGGGGATTTACTCTTTTCGATCGTGAACTTGAGTCGACACCTGAAAATCAACGCCGAGCTGGCTTTACAGAAAACAAACCAGAAATTCATCAGACGATTTCGCCATATCGAGCAAAGCCTCGATCGGGCCGGCAAGAAATTTGACGAAGTCTCGCTCGAGGAATTGGATCGACTGTGGGAGGAAAGCAAAAATTGCGAAAACGATAAGTGAAACAGTATCTTTCTAATTGGAAATGCGCCCAATTATGAGATGAAAAAGCCTTTCAATCCGGCGGATGGTGATTCGAATTGAACCAACTCGAAATCTCCCAGCTCAATAAAAGTTTCAGCAAAAACCGGAACGTTCTCGAAAATATCGATTTCTCGCTCGCCCAGGGCGAGTTTCTGGTCATTCTGGGTCCATCGGGATGCGGCAAGACCACCCTGCTCAGAATAATAGCCGGCCTGGAAACAGCGGATTCAGGAAAAATAATAATCGCCGGAAAAGACGTGACTTCGCTTGAGCCAAGATTAAGAGACGTGGCGATGGTTTTTCAAAGCTATGCTCTTTACCCCCACATGACGGTATTCGAGAATCTCGCTTTTGCCTTGAAAATAAGACGTCTCGATCGGCAAAAAATCAAAGAAAAAGTCATGGCCGTTTCGCATCTTTTAGGACTGGACCGGTGTTTGGACAAAAAACCGGCTCAGCTTTCCGGCGGTCAACGCCAGAGAGTTGCTCTCGGACGGGCTATCGTCCGCAATCCGGCGCTTTTTTTGTTCGATGAACCTCTCTCCAATCTCGACGCCGAGCTGCGCGCCAGAATGCGCCTCGAATTGCTGGCGATTCACCGGCAACTGGCGGCGACGTCTTTATACGTCACCCACGACCAGATCGAGGCCATGACACTTGCCGACAAAATCATAATCATCCACGACGGGACACAGATCGGTCCCGCCGAGCCGCGTCTTCTTTATGATAATCCGCCGGATATTTTCACCGCCAGGTTTTTGGGCCACCCGCCGATGAATCTCCTGACCGGAAAAGTCGACCGAGAAAGGCGAAAAATCGTTTTCGCCGGAGGAATGGAAGTCGACTGCCCGGAAAAGGCGGTGCGGTGCGAAAACGTTTACTATGGTTTTCGACCCGAACATTGCCATATCGGAGATAGCGGGGAATTCGCCGTGCGAATCTGCGGGTACGAAAACACCGGAAGGGAATACATAATCGAATCGAGCGACGACGGCGGCTCGCGGATTTTTTGCTTTGCCCGAAACAAACCCGCAATCGGGCGATTATGTTGGGTAAAAATCGAAAAGTCGGCCTATTTCGATTCGGAGACCGGCCTGGCAATCGAAGATAAAATTTGAATGATCGGGAAAAGCACCGGATCGCACCCGGGTTTGAAAAAGGGAAATAATCCGTTCGACCGTAATATATTGGGTAAACGCGCTTTGGGAGCCGCCGCAAGAAATCGGGGGAAAAGCGATAAACCTTTATGAAACATCTTGACATATAGACTGAATAAAACGATTTTATTGGTTTGTTATGGATTTCCGGATACCGTCGGAAACCTCAAAAGTCGTAATCGGTCTCGGCAATCCCGGCAAACGCTATGCTGCAACACGGCATAATCTGGGATATCAGGTGATAGACCGGGCGGCGTTTTTGAAAAAAAAGGAGTTCGTCAACTTAGGCTCAAAACTGATGCTCTGTCAGCTTTCCTCGACCGGGGTTGACAATTACCTGGCCAAGCCGTTGACGTACATGAATCAATCGGGGATGGCGATTGGCGAATTGGTCGGCGGTCTGGGGGTCAGGCTGGAAAATATCCTTGTCGTTTGCGATGATTGCAATCTGGCGCCGGGCAAAATCCGTTTCCGCCGGAGCGGAACGGACGGAGGACACCGAGGATTGGGTTCGATAATCGAGGCGGTCGGATCGATCGATTTTCCCCGGCTGCGTTTGGGAATCGGACCGAATCCCGAAAACATTCAACTGGAGGATTTTGTCCTGAAAGAATTCGAAGCGGATGAATTGAAACTTATCGATCTCATGATCGATAAAAGCATTCAAATAATCGATAGATGGCTAGCCGATGAGCTGAAAGCGGTTTCGGCGACGTATAATGCAACATTAACTTAATTAAGCAGACCATTTCCCTACTCCGATACGGAGTCATGGTCCGAAGGGAGCGATCGTGAAAATCTACGAACTAACCTTTATCCTCAATCCGAATCTCGACGAAGAAGCGCTGAAAGCGGAAATCAACAAGGTGGAATCCCAGATCAAGGGTCTATCGGGAACCATACTCGAAATTCAAAATCTCGGTAAGAAGGGATTCGCCTATATTCTAAAAGGGCATCGTCAGGGCACTTATATAACGATTTATTACCAAGCCGATCCCTCGGTGGTTCGCCAGATAGAAACATCCCTGAAACTAAACGAACAGATATTAAGGTTTCTTACATTAGTGCTGTCGCCTTCGGAATATAAACCAAGGGCTCAAGACGAATCAGTGACAAAATAGGCGGAGGGATTATGGGCGAAACGAGACCTCCTTTATTAAACAAAATCTTCATCGTGGGAAACCTTACGCGCGACCCGGAATTGCGCCATACGACCAACGGCACTCCGGTTGTTAACTTCCGAATCGCAGCCAACAGGCGATTCAAGGATAATTCGGGAGAAGTCAAGGAAGAAGTCTGTTATGTCGGGGTGGTTGCCTGGCAGAAGCTGGCCTCGTCCTGCGCCGATTATCTCAAAAAAGGAAGCGCCGTATATGTCGAAGGTGAATTACGCTCGCGTACGATCGAATCGGGGAACGGTTCGCCCAAATCGATAATTGAAATTCGCGCCAATCATATCCAGTTTCTTGACAGGAAAAAAGGTCCCTTGGCCGATTTGCCCGACGGTGAAACAGGCGAGCCGGGACCCGACGAAGATTTCAACGAGCATGAGGAGTTTTAGATGGAACGCAGAAAAAGGAAAACATGCAGGTTTTGCGATGAGAAGCTTGTTCGGATCGATTATCGCGACGAAAGGTTGATGAGAAGATTAGTCACCGAAAGAGGCAAAATCGTCCCGGGAAGGATGACTGGAACCTGCGCGAAA
>CAZHVC010000016.1:0-12076 GCA_964535765.1 uncultured Ignavibacteria bacterium
TTTCGGTGGCGGGTGGATTGATCGGCGCCATGATCGTTTTTTATTTCGGTCGATTGAAGGGGAGGGATTATTTTATCAACGGCGGGAATAAATTGGTCAACCCGGTGAACCTGCGGAAAATCGAGGGGTTGTTTTTCCGCTGGGGATCGTTGATATTGTTGTCTTCCCGCTTCATCGCCGGCCTACGGTCGCTGATAGCGTTGGCGGCCGGTTTGGGCGATGTGTCTCCGGTTCGTATGGTTTGGCTGACTCTGGCCAGTTTCTGTATCTGGAATCTGCTGCTGATAGGCCTGCTGTGGGCAGTCAAATCGAACTGGCTGAAACTCGTTGAATTAATAAAAACTTATAATATAATGCTCATAACAATCAGCTTGGCTGTCATGTTGTTGCTGCTGATAGTTTATCGAATCAGGGGTGTTTTCAAAAAATGAAAGTCGTGGTTCTCCTGGGGGGGAATTCAGCCGAGAGAGACGTTTCGCTTGCCTCCGGTGCGGCCGTCGTTTCCGGCCTGCGCAAGGCCGGCCATTCGGTGATCGCCTTCGATACCGGCGGCGACGGTTCGCCGTTGATTGAGGCCGAACTGGCGGGCATGATCTCTATCAAGGAAAAACCGCCCGATCCGCAGGATTTGCTGAACCGATCCAGCGCCGTGGCTTATGCTATAGTAGGCAGGGAGGATGTGCGTGAAGCCGATATCGTGTTCAACATTCTTCACGGCGGCTACGGCGAGGATGGCAGGCTTCAGGCGGTTATGGATTTGCTGAATATTCCGTACACCGGTTCCGGCATGCTGGCCTCGGCGCTGGCGATGGACAAACAGCTGGCCAAGCAACTGTTCCGCTCCGCCGGAGCAGCCACTCCCGATGACTTTTATATCGACAGATGGTCGGATGCAGACGTGGCTGAAATAGATCGTCGGATTCGGGAGACGATCGGTTACCCGGTGATAGTGAAACCCAATTGTCAAGGATCATCGGTAGGGCTGTCGAAAATCAACTCGCCATCGGAAATAAAAGCGGCGGTGGAAACCGGGTTCCGCTACGACGAGCGGCTTCTGTTCGAGAAATATATCCCCGGCCGCGATTTTACGGTGAGCATTCTCGGCGACAGGGCGTTGCCGTTGGTGGAGATAATCGCCGGCGAAGAATTGTATGATTATGAGCATAAGTATATAAAGGGAAAAACCCGTAAGGTTTGCCCGCCGGAACTCCCCGAAAAGATGCAGCAGGAGATTCAGAATGTGGGGTTGAAAGCGTTCAGGGCGATCGGCTGCGCCGGTTTCGGCCGGGTCGATTGTCGGCTGACCGACGACGGGCGGATATTCTGTTTCGAGGTCAACACGTTGCCGGGGATGACCGAAACCTCGCTGGTGCCGATGGCGGCCCGGGCCGCCGGAATCGAATTCCCGCAGCTTCTCGAAAAAATCTGCCTGCTCGGCATCGCCGATTTCAAAAGGAAAAACCGATGAAATTCGAGGCCGTCATATTCGATCTCGGCGGGACTTTGATCGAATACGAAAACCATGATTGGGACGAACTCGGCCGCCGGGGATTTCTTAACGCTTATCCGGTTCTCAAAGATGTCTATCCGAGCCTTCCGCCGGCGGACGAAATCGGTCCGCTTTTCGGCGCCGCCATGCGCCGTTTGCTTGACGAGGAACGTCCCGATTTCCGCGAACTCGAGCTGCATGATTTGGCGGCGCAATCGCTGGCCGATCTCAGCATATCGTCCGCTGACGGCCTGATCGAACGTTTCGTGGAAAATTATTATCGACCGATTACGGAGCAGATTACCTTGATCGACAATGCCGCGGAGGTTCTGGCGTCGGTCAAAGACGGCGGCATCCGGATCGGGTTGCTTTCGAATACCATTTTCCCCGAAAAATTTCATAAGCTCGAATTGGCCCGTTTCGGGTTGATCGATTATTTCGATTTTACCGGTTTTTCTTCGACGCTGGGAATCCGCAAACCGGCTCCGGCGATTTTCGAGGTCGCCAGGCGATCGGCCGACTGTCCGGCGGACCGAATCCTGTTTGTCGGCGACCGCCCGGATATCGACATAGTCGGCGCTGCCGCCGCCGGTTTTGCGACGGTTTGGAAATATCACCCCCGTCGCGAATACAGAGTGGCAATCAAGCCCGATTACAGCATCGTCAAGCTCAATGAAATCGAGACGATATTATTTTCCTGATGGAGGTAGAATTTGAACAAGTATGAAAAACTGCTGGCCGATCTCAGCGACGCCCACGGAGTTCCCGGGTTCGAGGATGAAGCGGCCCGGGTGATGATCGCCCATCTTAAAGGCGCCGATGAAATAACCTCGGACAAGCTCGGCAGCGTGATCGCCCGCAAGAAAGGGACATCGGATTCCCCCCGGGTCATGATCGCCGGACATCTCGACGAAATCGGTTTCATGGTCAAAGAGATCACCGATGAAGGTTATATCAAGTTTCTCCCGCTGGGCGGTTGGTGGGGGCATGTCGCCCTGGCGCAGAAAGTCATCATCAAGACGCGCAAAGGCGATGTTTTGGGCGTGATCGGTTCCAAGCCGCCGCATATTCTCAAAGAGGACGAACGCAAGAAGGTTCTCGAAATCGAGGATATGTATATCGACATAGGGGTGACCGGAAAAACGGATCTGAAAAAAATCGGCATAAGGCCGGGGGATCCGATTGTCCCCGATTGTCGTTTTACTCGAATGCACGATCCTAAAGTATTTCTGAACAAGGCGTTCGATAACCGAATCGGAATCGCTGCGGCGGTGGCCGTATTGAACTCGCTGAAAGGGGTCAAGCATCCCAACACGGTGTTCGCTGTCGGCACGGTGCAGGAAGAAGTCGGCCTGCGCGGCGCCGGCACCGCTGCTTATGCGGTTGATCCCGATGTGGCGTTCGTGGCCGATGTTTCACTTGCCGCCGACGGCCCCGGCACCGAAAAATACAACAAGGCTAAAATGGGCTCGGGGCCATCGATAGCCGTTTTCGACGGCAGTATGATTCCCAACCGAAGATTGCGTGACCTGGTGATCGACACGGCCGAGTCGGCCAAAATTCCTTATCATCTCACCGCTCTGGCGCGCGGCGGCACGGACGGCGGCCGGATCCACATATCGCGCAGCGGCGTCCCCTGCATCTATATGGGTGTGGCCACGCGATATATTCACAGTCATACGAGCATGATCCATCACGACGATTTCGAGAATCTGGTCCTTTTGCTCACGACCATTATCAAGAAGCTCGATGCTAAAACCGTCAAGAGTTTGAGTCGCAACTGATATGCCATTGACCTTTTTTAATACCTACAGCCGTTCCCGTGAGGAATTCGTGCCGCTGGAGGCCGGTCATGTCCGGATGTATACCTGCGGCCCGACCGTTTACGCGCCCGCCCATATCGGGAATTTCCGGGCTTATGTTTTCGAGGACATATTGAGACGATATTTGAAATTCAAAGGTTATCGGGTTACTCAGGTGATGAACCTCACCGACGTTGACGACAAGACTATCCGCGACTCGAAAGCGCGCGGTATCCCACTGAACGAGCATACCCGGCCGTTTATCGATATCTTTTTCGGGGATATCGACCGGCTCAATATCGAGCGCGCCGAAGTATATCCGCGGGCGACCGAACATATTCCCGAGATGGTGGCGATGATCAGGACGCTTATCGAAAAAGGGCACGCTTACGAATCGGCCGGTTCCATTTACTACCGGGTCGCTTCGTTTCCCCGATATGGCTCTTTATCCCATATGAAATTGGATCAGCTTATCGAAGGCGCCCGGGTCGATTCGGATGAATACGCCAAGGAGACCGCCTCCGATTTCGCACTTTGGAAGGCTTGGTCGGAAGAGGACGGCGATGTATTCTGGGATACGGAGCTGGGGCGCGGTCGTCCCGGATGGCATATCGAATGTTCAGCGATGAGCATGAAATATCTGGGCCGATCGTTCGATATCCACACCGGCGGCGTGGACAATATTTTTCCCCACCACGAAAACGAAATCGCCCAATCGGAGGCCGCCACCGGTGTTAAATTCGTCAATTACTGGCTGCACTGCGATCATCTTATCGTCGAGGGGCGGAAGATGGCCAAGTCGGAGGGGAACTTTTTCACCATTCAGGACCTGATCGATAAGGGGCATAATCCGCTGGCGATCCGCTACCTGCTTCTGGCGACTCATTACCGGCAGCAGCTCAACTTCACCGCCGATTCGCTGGCGGCCGCCGCCGCTGCAATCGCCCGGATGCGCGATTTTCGCGACGGCATAGCCGAGGGGAAAGGAACCGGTCTAAATCCGGAGGTGAAAGCAGCCACCGACAGAGGATTGCGCGATTTCGAGACGGCTATGGACGATGACCTGAACATCTCGCCGGCTCTGGCTGCCGTGTTCGATTTTATCCGCGAGGTCAATTCGATAAAAGTCAAAAGGGGGATTTCCGAAGACGATTCGCAGTATTTGCAGCAGGCATTGCGCCGGATCGACGGCGTGCTCGGGGTTATTTACGTACAGGAGCAGGCGTTGGATTCCGAAATAGAGGATTTAATCCGGAAACGGCAGGAAGCCCGCCGGGCGAAAAATTACGCCGAATCTGACCGTATCAGAAAGATTCTCGACGAAATGGGGATCATTCTAGAAGATACGCCCTCGGGAGTTCGCTGGAAAAGGAAGATATAGGATGGGCCGAGCGTGATCGTATTATCAAGTTTACTTGTCTATGCCGTTTTGTCGATTACGGCTGCTCCTGCTGATTCCGACAGTCTGGCCCGATTGCTGGAGCGGGCGAAAAGCGATTCGAGCGATCTGGATTCGCGGCTTGGTTTGGTCGAAATTTATCTGGAGCAGGGGAATTTCGCCCTGGCCGAAGATTATCTGAATCAAGCAAAGGCGATCGATTCGCAGTCGGCCAGGGTATTCTTTTTGTGGGGCAGATATTACGATTATCAGGACAATCTGCCTTCGGCCTTGAATAATTACAATCGTGCGATCGACCGCGATTCGACTCTGTCTAAGGCCTGGAGGGCCAGAGCCTATCTTCACGAAATTTTCGCCAATTATGAATTGATGTTAAGCGACCTTAACCACGCGCTGGCCAACACCAGCGACTCGGCCGGCGTCTATTACGATATCGGGGTCGCCTACGACTATTTGGGCGATGTCGAAAGGGCCGGAGCAAGTTATAGTCTGCCTTAAGTTGCGGGGCGGAATTTCCTGAGGTATTTGTCAATTTCGGTGCCTACTGGGCCGATATCGGCCGCCTCGATTCGGCCGGTCATTACCTCGAAAAGGCGGTCGCCGCCGGCGGCAATTCGCCGGAGCTGTATTACAATCTCGGTATGGTGAATTCCGAGCTGAAAAGATACGAGCAGGCGATCGCCGAGTTTTACAGATGCCTGTCGATTTCCCCGGAATTTGCGGCGGCCAAGCTTCAGCTCGGCTATCTTTATGAAATAACCGGCGACACCGGCATGGCCGTTAATTTTCTGGAGGATTTTATCCGCACCGCTCCGCTGATCTACAATGATGATATAGCGAGGGCCAAAGAGAGACTTGGGCGGCTTCGGCGGTGACCTGCCTTATCTTTTTTGCTAATCGTTCATCTCGATTGAGTGAAAATTACCGTGGGGGAGGAGGGAAGAAGCGGCAGTAACTCAAATCGGCCAACCCTTTGAAATACGATACCAGCCGGGTTATATCCGAGCCTCGAAACTCGCAATTGCCGTTGACATCGCCGGCGACGTAAAGCCAGGTGGAACTCGAATCGAGATAACAACTGTCGGGCGGCGGCAGGCCATGTCCTTTGAAATACCTTACGCCGAAAGTTATATCACCGCCGATGACCAGGCTGTCGCCGTTGATATCCCCCAGTGCATAATCGCAATCGGGGGCTTCCATGATAATGAAATTGGCGTCCGATATGTCATAGCCGGAGTGGTCGCTGGTATCCCAGGCGGTTACCCTAATCACGCAATCCGGGGACGGCGTACCAGGCACCGTCCAAGAGTACGTTTGGGGATTGCCGGCAGTCCGCGGCTGAACCGGCAGCCACTCTATTCCCATATTGGTCGAATAATCGATGGCGTAGGAAACGGCTCCGCTTGAATCGGCGACCGACCAGCCGATTGTCTGACGGGAACCTGCAAGCCAGATCTCACCGCCGTTGGGAGAAACGACTTGAACCACCGGAGCCGGCGGAGGTTCGTCGAAAGGTATGGTCAGCGGCAATCCCAGCAGAGCTCTTTCGTCGGGACCCTGAGTCACCCGGCCGCTGCCGTCCACTATATAGGTGGCCTCGCCCGATGTTTTGATGACGATGTCGCCGACGCAATAGCCGTTATAGCTGGTTTGCGATCCTGCCGGATTACCTTCCTCGTTTTGCAGCACCGTCGCCGGTGTGGCCGTGATACAGTAGCCGCCGCCGCGCAGGACATTATCGACCACGTCGCGGCGGGGGAACATATAATCGGCCGATTGGCCTGAGCCGACGGCGATACAGGCGAAGCGCGGGGTCAGGATGTTCATATAGTCGGCGTTGGTGGAGCTTTCGCTTCCGTGATGATTGACATGAAGGATTTCGACCCCGTATGAGCTTACCAGAGGATATTCGCCGCCGGGCACGATCGCTTGGGCGAGGTGCGTTTCAACATTGACTTGATCCGTATTTCTGCCGGTACAGGCCTGATCGTCTTCGCCGCCGCCGAGATCGCCGGCGAAAAGATAATCGAAATCGCCGTACTGGATAAGGATCGCTATCGACCGGTCGTTCTCATCGGCCTGCGACCCGGGAACGAAGCCGTGTCCGATCACCGTGCCATTTACGGCAACACAGGTCGCCGTGGCGCTGTCGCCGAGCTGGATTACCGTACCGATCGGAATCGGTCTAATAGGTCCGGCGGTGGTCGTGGCCGCGGCATTCCTGAAAGCGGTAACGTAACTGGTGCTGTAGGGGCTGCCGTTGTAATAAATGGCCTGCTGGACATCATAGCCGCGGTTGATCACCTCGGTCAAACCGGCGATATGATCCGAATGTTGATGACTGGCTATCATATAGGTCAAACCGTCGACAGGCAGCAGGTCTATCGATTGCATATAGGGGACGACTTGGCCGGTGCCGGTGCCCGGCCGGCCGCCGTCCATCAGGATCCTGGTGCCGTCGGGTCCTATGACCAGAACGGCGGTTCCCCAGCCGACATTGATATAGTGGATTTCCAGAAGCCCGGAGGGGGTGAAAGCAAAGGCCGCCGCAGCCGTCAGCAATATTGCGATCAATATGAGTTTATTGCGGAATTTATCGATCATATTTCCTTCCGTTCGACTCGATACATCGCGGCCGAATCATTCCGTCCGGGATACGGCTTCTGTTAGCTCTCCATATAATTTATCGATAAAAACGAAATTTCCAAGAGTTTTGCTCCTCGGGGACGGATTTTAAGTTGCGGGCGCGGTGTGCTCGGGAATCGAGGCTTAAAAGAGGTTTCCGATACCATTAAGAAGGGTGCTCTCAAGCTTCGTGCTCCCGAAAGGATATACCGGCATCAAGCTTTGCCAGCGAGGTCATCATCGGTTTGGCTCGGCGCAAAGCCGACGATAATCGCGGCTTAAGATTCTAAGGGCAAGCCACGCCGATATCCGTCATCGTATTATAGCTATATAACGGCGCTGGAAGATAATTCGTTTCAACGAACGAATAGATTCACCCATAACTTTCGCCGGCCGTTTGTGGCCTGCCAAAATGGGGGGCTATCAGCCGTAGGATTTCGAGTCGAATCACCTTAAAGGCCGGCAATATCTACTTGCAATTTCGGGCAATATGGCAGTATATTAGATAAAGATATTTAGCCTTTTGCGATTCAATAATATTGCATCCATGAAACTCCTAAACGAGGTTATACCATGTTAAGAACGTTTTCCAATTTTTCGGGAACGGCAATATTGCTCATCGTAGTCATATTGTCTTTCTCACCGGCTGAATCCCAGGTTCCGGACGGTGTCCCCTCCTTGATAAGCTATCAAGGGCGGCTGACCGACGCGGCAGGCGATCCGGTTCCTGATGGAGAGTATCTGATTACTTTCGCCATTTGGAGCGATTCAATCAGCACAGATCCCGGCGACCGAAAATGGATCAGCCCTGACTGCCCGGTGCTGGTAATCAACGGTCTTTTCAACTGGCAACTTGGTTCGCGAGTACCGCTCCCGCCGGAGATTTTCGTAAACGACACCGCCCTCTGGCTGGGTGTCAAGGTGGGAGATGATAGCGAATTGATGCCCCGCCGACGCGTTGCTTCCAATCCGTTTGCCGGTAAGGCTTTGTATGCCGATCATGCCGGATATGCCGATTCGGCCGGGAGAACGCTTTCGAGCAATATTCTGGTTCAAGCCAGGGTTGAAACTTTGGCTACTATCGGCAGACAGATCTATATAACATTCCCGATCCCGTTCGGCTCTCCTCCGGGCCTTGCCGTGACAGCATATGTGAAGACTGGTCAACATACCGGCAAGGTGGCGTATATCGAAAGCATGATTGTGCAGAATGACCGCGCCACGCTGAATCTTCAAGCGTGGGATGGGTTGTTTTTTCAGGATATTGCCGATGGCATGGATATCCAGGTTTCCTGGACGGCCACGGGAACGCATAGGATTGTGAAGCAGTCTCAGCGATTCTATAAACCGGGATCTGATCGGGCGATTTGATTTCCGTCTGTAAACTCGGATTCAGCATAGTTTCTTTGGCCCCCAAAATTGGCTTTTTATGAATTATCACCTGCCAAGCGATTTCCCGTGCGATTTTCTGCAAATCCTTGAAACGGTATGGGCAATCGCCCGAATTCCACGTCGTTTTTCCGGCCGGGGAGATTTCTTTAACGGTGGGTAAGCTTTGGCAAGTCAAATCTGCCGCTGACGTTCTTCCGTTCTAATGTTATTTTCCGCCGCTTTTTTCCGGCTTCTGGAAGCTGATATGACTTTACTTCCGCCGCGCTTTCGTTGCTTTGTGCCGGCCATGGCGCAGTTTTTGTCGAATTTCGTCGGAATGCCCGATTGAATTTCGACTGTCGCCGATCAATAAGGCGGCAGCGTCGTTGGGAAAAAAATGGCAATAGGCCAGCGAGGCATTTCCTTTGAAATACTGAACCAGCCGGGTGATGTCCGAACCCAGGAACCGGCAGTCGCCGTTGCAATCGCCGGCTACATACAAATATGTTTGGGTCGAATCCATATAGCAACTATCTCTTGGCGGCGTTCCTGTTCCCTTGAAATAGCGTACTCCATAGGTAATATCACCGCCCAGGCGCTGGTTATCGCCGTTGATATCACCTATCAGATATTCGCAGGGTTCTCCGCCGGTGACGGGCTCAACCCAGAATCCGGCATAGGCTTGAAAAATCGTCGATGCCGCCTTTCCTACTATCGGCTGGCCTATGGTGCCATCGACTTGATAGTCGGCCGATTGGCAAGGCCCGCCGCCGGAACCGATAACATACCAATCGATCCGGTAGGTTTGGGCAAGAGACAGCGGAGCCATAATAACCATGAGGATTATTAATTGACCAATGATTGACTTTCTTTGCTCCGGCCGGGCTCCGAGTTCGGCCAAAGTCCGGGGCGCTGATGAAATGACCGTTATGAATAGATCAAACCGTTTAATCATATATTCCCTCGTTATCGGGTTATCAAGAAATCTTGTCCCAATGATAATTTGTCATTGGTTGCCACAATGTCAATTATTTTTTAATATCAGGCGACCTCTGGACCTTCTATTCTCGGTAATCGCATGAATAGGCTGCCGGTGAAAAATACAGTAGATAAAAAAACTTCTCCTCGATGTTATGGTGATTACGGAACTGATGATTTAGGCAACGACTCAATCGGAGAGGCAGGGATTCGAACCCTGGGAGCCTTGCGGCTCAACGGTTTTCGAGACCGCCCCGTTCGGCCACTCCGGCACCTCTCCGGCGCGATTATACTAAATTTTCTTGTCAGGCAAAAGAGGATTTTGCAGTGACGGCCGTTTCAGATGCGACGAATACCTTCCAGATCGCGCAGGCGCGGACGCAAAATGGTGAAACCACCAAGGCTGATTATCACGAAACCGATCAGGTAATTGAATTTACCCCCCAGAAAAATAAGTAGAAGGCCATATAAAGGAGTCACCGCGCTCAAAGCCGCCAGCACGATCGCCGCTTTCGTGATGACTTTGCCAATGCTTTCCGAGTCGCCGGTGGTCCCTGGGGTGTAAAGCGGTTTCAGCATTGTTTTTTTGATTATGAAACCGGCACCGATGTCTGCCAGCGCCAGCGCATAAAGCAGCGGCGCTATAAATTCAAGCGGCGGCCCGGCGGCGATTTCCCCGGCTATGAAATGTCCGATAACCAGACAGGCGAGGTTGACCGACATGATGACACTCAAACCGATCGCAGCCGAGCGGCTTATGATTTGATTTTCCTGTTCGCGACTGATCATTTGCTTCTGACCGCCTTAAAAAAGGTTTTCATTAGTTCGCTTATTTTCTCTTCCATGATTCCCGGAATGACCTCGAGTTGATGATTCAACCGGATGTCCTGCGGGATATTGTAAAGCGACATGCAGGCGCCGAATTTGGGATCCTTGGCCCCGAAAACCAGCCGGCGCACGCGCGCCAATACAAGCGCCCCGGCGCACATCGGGCAGGGTTCGAGAGTGCAGTAGGCGATGCAGTTTTCCAGCCGCCAGGATTCGAGTTGATTGGCGGCCGCAGTGATGGCCAAGATTTCGGCGTGGGCGGTCGGATCGCAAAGCGCCTCGGTGCGATTGTGCCCCTTGCCGATAACCATCCCCTGGTGGACGATGACGCAGCCCACCGGCACTTCACCCTCGACCGCCGCGCGCTCGGCCTCGGCGATCGCCATCTGCATAAAATACTTGTCGTTCGGTTCGACAATCATTTGCCAGCCTTTTACCAGAAAAGTCGGCAAAAATCAAATAAATCATAAAAAATATTATAATGCCTTGTCTCCTAATGCGTTGTAATGGCGCGCCCCGTCTTAGCTGTTTCGCCGGCCGACCCGGGATGATTATGCGGAGGAAAACAAAAGAATAATTCGGTTTTCTTCTTGGGGATTTGCTTGGGGAAAATTTTTTTTAATCGTCTGCGGGCAAGGGCCGGTCGGGAATTCGATTGCAGGTGCCGACAAGGCAGAAAATATCTTCGATTTTCAACGGTTCACCTATGGCGAAAGCCTGGCCGTATTTCACCCCGACAAGGTGGCCGGCCGCGCGCGCCATCGATTCGAGCGACCAGAGATAATCGCGGTCTTTTTCCGGATTGAGAAATTGCGAGCGATGGGCTTTGAGGGCCGCCATCCAGCGTTCGAACTGGGCGGTGATATCGACCACGAAAGTCGGCGAAACCTCAGGCGGCAAAAAGTAATGATACATCGCTCCGATTCTATAAACCGGTTCGGGAATCGGCAGTTTTTTGAAAGTGGCGTAATTGGCGGCGTTGATTGCGATCAGGCCGGCCGCCAGGTGGTCGGGATGTCCCTGCCGCTTACCGTGACCGCCCTGCCAGTAGGGGGCAAGGACGATCCGCGGCCGGTGGCGGCGAACGATTTGGGCCACTTGAAGACGCGCCTCGTAATTATCGGCGACCTGACAATCGCCGAAATCGAATGTGGCCAGTATCGATGCCCCCATGATCGCAGCCGCCTCTTCGGCCTCCTGCCGACGGATTTCGGGAGTGCCGCCGGTTCCCATTTCGCCGCGGGTGAGGTAGACCAGACCAGTGCTGTAACCGCGGTCGGCCATTTTTATCAATAGGCCGCCGCAGCCGACTTCCACGTCGTCGGGATGGGCACCGATCGCCATCAAATCAACTTTACGATATTCCATAATCTGACCGCGTGAATAAAAACTCCTGATCGACGCTTGTCAAGAGAACTTGCTTTAAGATGCTGTCACCCTATGGCGGCGAAACCGTTTTCCAGGTCGTCGATAAGGTCGTCGCTGTGTTCGATCCCGACTGACAGCCTGATGAAACCATCGGTGATCCCCCACTTGCGGCGGGTATCCGGTTCGACCGAGGCGTGGGTCATGATAGCCGGATGT
>CAZHVC010000017.1:0-11779 GCA_964535765.1 uncultured Ignavibacteria bacterium
GGAGCCGCCCTTTCGACGCTTATATCATTCGGGGTCAGATTCGCAATCGAATATCATTATTCGCAACTTTATTATCCGATTAAGTACGAATACGGGCGGATACTGATTATGCTCGGCCTGTACGTGCCGTTGAATTTGCCGGTGTTTTTCTTGAGGATCGATAATCGGCCCCTGTCGATTGCGGTGTTCGGCGGAATAACCTTGTTGTTTCCGCTGCTTTGCTACGCCACGGGAGTGCTCGATAAAAGCGAGAAGGAATTCGTCCGCAGACTTCTGCGAAACCCGATCGGATCGCTTAAAGTTATGAGGGACGGTTTGGCCCAAAGCGGGAAATCGTGACGGAAACGGCGGTGAGTCCGGCAAATGCGCAAGGTTTTGATGGTGGCCTATCATTATCACCCCGATCTTTCGGTGGGGGTGTTGAGGACTTCCAAATTCGCCAAGTATATGCCCGAATTCGGCTGGACGCCCGTGATTCTGACCGTTCATCCGAAATACTACCTTAATTTGGATCCGGCGGCGCCCGAATATGATATACCGGTATATCGCACCGGCAAATTGCCGATCCTTGACGATCTCATCAAAACCGTCATTGGTCTGCTGCGGCGGAACAGGCCTTCGCGGCCGGCGCCGAATGGAAAAACGGACGGGGCAAGGCCGGTTGACATAAATTCGCCTAGGTCAACTGTTCCGCTATGGAAACGCACCTTGAATACATTATCGAGAATGCCCGACGAAAACATGGGGTGGCTGATTCCCGGAACCTCGAAGGCCATCTATTTGACCGCCCACGAAAATATCGACGCAATCTATACGAGCGGGCCGCCTTACACTTGTCACGTGATAGGGTTGTTGGCCAGCCTGGTGACGGGCAAGCCGCTGCTGGCCGATTTCCGCGATCCCTGGTCGCTGGCCCGGAAACCGCCTGAGGTGGAGACGGCGTTCAATAAATGGTTGACGAGGTTTCTTGAAAGAAGGGTGGTTCGAAGGGCAAGCAGGGTCGTTACCTCGACTCCGGAACTGACGGATTTGTTTCGCCAGATGTTCCCCGAGAAAAAACCGGATGCCATAATTACAATCATGAACGGTTTCGACGATCAGGATTTTTCCGGGATGGCCAAAACGAACCTCGATCCGCGGCGGCCGCTGACGCTTCTTTATGCCGGCAACCTGTATCACGGACGGGATCCTTACGCGATGTTGATTGCACTGGGAGAACTGCTGCGGGAGGAAAAAATCCGAAGAGATGAAATCCGGGTTGTTTTCCATGGAGCCATGACGGTGGATACGACCAATATGAGAAAGGCGATCGCTGATTATCAGCTTGATGAACTGGTGCAATTTCATCCACCGGTTGGTCGCGACGCTTATGTCAGATTGATTTTTGATGCGGATATTCTGGTATTGGTTCAGGCTCCTCAGCAGGCGGCGATGATCCCGGCCAAGACGTACGAATATTTGGCCACCGACAACGAGATACTGGCTCTTTTGCCGGAGGGGGCGGCCTCGCGCTTTCTGGACGGTTTCGAAAACGTGGCGATCGCCGACATATTCGACAAGGAGAAAATCAAAACGGGCATAATCGATTTGGTAAATAGAATCCGCTCCGGCAAGCGGGCGGATAACAGGAGAAACGAACGTCTGCTCGCCGTATCCCGGAAACAGCTTACCGGTAAATTGTGCGGCGTTCTGGACGAAATTGCGGGTTTCGCCGGTAAGTGAATCGGCCCGCCAAACCGCCCGATAAATCGAATTGATGGCCAGGACTCCGGAAATATCGGCTTCGCGGATTCAGCCCGAAATAAGGCTGACCGTCGAGAAATATCATCTTTGGATTCTGGCGCTGATAGCCCTTTCGTTGCTTTTGGGCGCAGTCCTGGCGTTTTTGCCGAAAATGTTCCAGTTCGCCCTTTTGGGGGCGGTGCCGGCCGCTTTCGTATGTATCCTGATTCTACGTAATCCTTATACCGGCGTGTTTTTGATTTTTCTGTATAATTTCCTGCGGCCCTACGATTTTCTCCCGGCCCTGATTCCGCTCCGGCTGTCGATGATCTTGGAAATAATCACCTTGTTGTCGCTCGTAATTCATCTGACCCAGACCAAAAAGAAACCGCTATGGGGGTTTTTTTCGCACCTTTATCTCGGTTATCTTGGCGTCATTCTGATAGGTGTGTTTATAGCCGCCAATAACTACTACGCCTATCAAGTATTCGAGGCGATGCTTGTCATTTTCATTATCTACCTTCTTGGCATCAATCTGATAAACACCCAAAAACGGCTCTATCAGATCACCTGGTTGTTGCTGCTGGTTCATCTGTATTTCGCCATAAAGGGGACCCTCACGTTCATCTCTGGTTCGCATCTGGATACGATGGGGCGGGCCACCAGCGGTCAAGTGGGCAGCGGCTTTATCGGCGATGAAAACGATTTCGCTCTTACGATGATTATTTTTATGCCGTTTGCTTATTACGGAGTTCTCTATTTCAAGAATAAGTTGAAATTATTTTTCGCCTTCATGCTTTTCTGGTTTATTTTGGCCATAGTCAGCAGCTTTTCACGAGGCGGGCTGGTCGGCCTCGGTTGTCTGACGATTTACAGCGTCCTCACTTCGCGCAAAAAGATTCGTTCACTCGGAATTGCCCTGGCGCTGGCGGGGGCGATAGTCGCCTTTGCGCCGTCGGATTACTGGCAGGAAGCCTTGAGCATAGGCCAGATCAGCGAGGGAACGGCGGCCACCAGAATAAGATATTGGAAAGCGGGAATAAAGATGCTTATCGATCATCCGCTGGTGGGCGTGGGTGCCGAAAACGGCGGCGTCCATATGCCGGCATATATCTCGGGTGTGGAAAACCCGAACGTTCACTGGGGGCGGGCTTTTCACGGCACCATTCCCCAGATTTTGGCCGAGACGGGAGGCCTGGGTTTCGGGCTTTTTGCGGCGATGATGATATCGGCGCTTTGGCTTCTCCGGCGCGAGAAGAAGCGGCCGTTCGCCTAGGGCGGAAATTATTTTTCGCATTATATGGCTGAATCGCTCATGGCCAGCATAATCGGCTATATCACGACCTCAACGTTCATTTCGACTGTTTATTATCCCTATATCTGGACCCTGTATGTTCTGGTGGTCGCCCTGGTGTTCATACAGCGAAATCAGTCTCGCGAGGAACTCGTGGAAATCGACAGCGATCGCGGCGAGGGACGGGTCGTTTCCGCCCGGCTGGCAAGATAAGCTCGGTATCCGGCAAATGCCGAAAGAAAGCAGAATCTCCGCTGTTTAGCAAAGCCAAAAAATTCGTTAAATATTCCCTGCTGACGGGAGCATACTACCTTGGTCTGCTGACCAGTTACCATTATTTCAAACGGCAAAAAGCCAACTATCAAAAGTTCGTGGTTTTGACCTATCATTGTTTTTTGCCGGAGGATAGCGATTCGAGGCGGTACGTTCAGTCGGGGATGGTTATCTCCCCGAAAGTTTTCGCTGGGCAGTTGGAATTTTTGAAACGCAAATTCACTATCATACCCCTGGAGACGTTGGCCGAAGCCCTCAAATCCGGCACGGCCGTGCCGGCGAAAGCGCTTGCGTTAACGGTTGATGACGGCTGGCGGGATAATTATATTTACGCCTTCCCCATAATTAAAAAACACGGGGTGCCGCTGACCATTTTTCTCACGGCCGATTATATCGGCGGCGATCGGCCCCTATGGTTTTACCGGGCGAAGAAGATAATCGCCGACAGCGGGGTGTCTCGGGCCCGGCTCGAACAATATCTGAACCGATATGACAAGGCCGGGGCGCGGGATGTTTCCCGGCATTCGCCGATATCCGATTATGCCGCCGGCGATAAAGACCCGGCCGACTGGTTTATCGGCCGATTGAAAGAACTCAAGCCGTCGATCATCGACAGCCTGTTGCAGGAGGTTGCCGAAGACGCCGGAATCGCCGAAAGCGAACTATCCGGCGAAAGTATGATGATGACCTGGGCCGAGCTGAGAGAGATGGCGGCCGCCGGCGTCGATTTCGGATCCCATGGTTGCACCCACCGGATTTTGACCAACCTGCCAAAAGAAGAGATCGAATGGGAGCTGGTCGAGTCGAAAAACAAAATCCGGGAGAATCTCGGAATCGAAGTAAAAGCTTTCAGTTACCCGAACGGCGATTTCGATTCGCTTGTCTTGGGGATGACCGCCAGAGCTGACTATTCGTATGCTGTGTGCACCCATGGAAAAGGCGGTGCGGATATTCGAGAATCCAAATCGATCGGCCGCGGTGCATACGCCATAAGACGGATCAGCATGCACGACAATGCGGTTAAGTCACCTTTCGGCGGCTTTTCTCCGGCGCTCTTCTATTATCATTTGATTAGAAACATTTGAAGCGCGTCAGGACCGTTTCGGTTCCGCCGACCGCCGATCTCGGCATAAATTCGGTTAAGCCGGTTTCCGATTACTTCCCAGGCGTATTCTTTTTCCGCCAGCGCCCGGGCGTTGGCCCCCAGTCGTCGACGTAGTTGCTCGTCATTCAGCAATTGTACCACCCGTTCGGCGAAATCCGCGGGCGTATCGGCGAACAGGATGTCTTTCCCCTGGCTGGCCATGATCCCTTCGGCGCCGATGGTCGTCGACACGATCGCTTTGCCGGAGGCCATGGCATCGAGTATTTTCAACCTTGTGCCGCCGCCCACCCTTATAGGAACGACATAAACCGCCGCCCTGGCTATAAGGTCCCGGATATCATCGACAAAACCGTGGAGCCGGATTGCTGGATTCGCCCGCGCCATCCTGCTTAATTCGTCGGGCGGCGTTCGGCCGATGATGTTCAACACGATGTCGGGTATTTTTTTTTGGATCAGCGGCAGAATTTCCCGGCAAAAATACAACATAGCGTCGCGATTGGGATACCAGCCGAGGCCGCCGATGAAAATCAACTCCCGGGGGCTGGTGCTTGCCGCCGGTTTGAAATAGTCGATATCGGTGCCGTTGGCCACGATTTCGAATCTTGCCGCCGGGGCGATCGCCTCGAATCGAATTTTGTCTTGGGCGGAAACCACCAGATTCACGGCGAACCGCGGGGCATGCTTTTTTTCCAGACGCAGGACCTTTTTCGCCTGCAGCCCCAGATATAATTTGGCCGGAATATTCCTTTCGGCCTCCGCCCTCCTTTGCAATAGATCCGATTCGATATTATGATGGTTGGCCACCACCGGCAATTTTATTGAGTCATCGAGATATTCGACCAAATCGATCGTGTCGAGATGAATCAGATCGAAATTTTCTCTTTCCGTCAGCCTCCGGATTTCTCCGGCCATCTCTTTGGAATAGAATTTTCTGACCGAGTACGGTTCGGCCGAGAACAGGTTCGAAAAAAGCAGCAATCCCCAGCGGAAAGCGCTCGAATCGGCCGGCGCCCGGAAGGCTTTTACGCTGACGCAGTATCGCCGCAAAGCCTCGACGCTTTCCTGCACCTTGGCCGCGGTGTTCTGATGTGCCCTCTGGGCGATTGCCAGCAGGCTTATTTGATTATGGCGCGATGCCTGCACGATCAGATTAAACGTCCTCTGGAAGGCTCCTCCCCGGGGTGGATAAGGCAAAAGGTGGCTGATAAAAAGTATCTTCATCGCCTTACCACCTTGTCGGTTATTTGCTCGGAGGCCATTTGTTCGGGATAGGCAAGCATATTTATTGAGCAAATATAATTTCCATTATCGGCGGTGGCAACGCCCATGTTTGGGGATGCGCCGAATTCTTGGCAATAAGCATCTGCACCCGAAATCGCCATCGTCGGTTTTTTCCGATTCGCCGGGAAAAGACGCAATACGATTCATCGCTAAGTGGATACGGATATCGGCCAATAATGATTTATTAATTATGAAATTGGGAACCATTATCAATTGAAAGCTGTATATTGAGTATGTCGATCGACCGAACACCGAACAATGAAACATCGGGAGGAACCCATCATGAAAAAGATCATCATCGGCTTGGCGGCTTTGTTGTTTGTCCTGAGCGTAGTCGGTATCGCTAGCGCCTGTCCCGGCCAGGCGAAAGCCAAAGCGGCCAAGGCGAGCATGAATTCTAATGAGAATTACTGCACGGCGAAAGCTGAGGCTGCGGCGGTCCCCGCCGATGCCGGCAAGGCCGCGGTAAAAACGGCTGAAGCGATCAACGTCGATAACAAAACCTGCCAACCGTCGCCTGAGTGCCCATATAGCGGCGCCGGCTGTATGACGAAGGGAGCAAAGGCGAATAAGGCGGCTCTGGAAAAGCCGGCATCGCCCGCTTCGAAACAGACGCTCAAGTCGGAAAAAGGCAAGATGGCCGAAAGCGCCGATTCGCAGGCCGATCTGGTTGCCGCTCAAGCCAAGTAACAGGATTTTCGGCGCTAATAATACCACCGAGATCTTAACCATCTCAACCTGACAAATACCCCACCCAATCGGGCAGGGGTATTTTGTTTCCAGGGAATTGGTCCATTCAAGCCCTGCGTTCTTTTTGCCGATACAATAGCCGGATATGGTCAGCAGGAGAAGACGCAAGAGGCCGTCGCGGGCGCTGGATTTTCTTAAGGCGTTGGTGATCGTGGTTTTGATCGGAAGCGCGATCAGGATTTTTATCGCCATGCCCTACCGGGTAAAAAACATATACATGGAAGGCGGCCTGATGGCCGGTGATTTTCTGCTGGTCAACCAGCTCGCCTATCGCTCGCAAAAGCCCGCCGTGGCCGATATCGTGATTTTCAAGCATCCCCTGAAAGTGGGTGAACACGCGGTGGGCAGGGTTATCGCCACCGAGGGGCAAACCGTAGCCATCAAAGATAAGACCGTTTATGTCGATAACATCCCGATAATCGAGCCGGCAACCGTGCGGCACGACGATTACCGCATTTTCCCCCCCGACTATTCCAATCGCGACAATTTCGCGCCGACTCAAGTTCCGGCGGGGATGGTTTTCGTTCTCGGCGATAATCGTGACGAGGCTGAGGACTCCCGCCATTTCGGCCCGATCGAGATAGCCGATATCAAGGGAAAAGGAGTGCTGGTTTACTGGTCATGGCGTCCCGACAAAAACGAACCGAAATGGGAAAGTCCATATATAATCCCGGCTATACAGATATTTTTCTACAACCTGGCTCATTTCCCCTCCCGAATTGACTGGAGCAGGCTCGGCGCAACGCCGAAATAGGGGCCCCATATTCTCCCCCTAAATTCAGCTTAACTTTTCTTGCCGATATGCTTGCCATGATTTATTCTATATGAATTATGGCCGGCGGCGGTATTTACCTTCATTTTCCTTTCTGTCGTTCCAAATGTCCCTATTGCGATTTCTACTCGGTTACGGTAGGCTCGTTCGATACGGCAAGATTTTACGAATCGTTGATTCGGGAGATCGAGCTCGCCGCTGTTTCCTGGAAGAAAACGGGTATCGATACGATTTTTTTCGGTGGGGGCACGCCTTCTTTGGCCGAGCCGGCGGCCCTGGCGAAAGTCATCGATGCCATAAACACGAATTTCGAAGTCGATCCGGCTGCTGAAATCACGTTCGAATGCAATCCAGAGTCGGTTGACCCGTCTAAATTGGAGAGCTACCGGAAATGCGGCGTGAACCGGCTTTCGATCGGCGTGCAGTCGTTTTGCGACGAGGAACTGAAAAGACTCGGTCGTATTCATGACGCCGGGCAGGCGGAAATGGCCCTAAAAGCAGCCCGGCAGGCCGGCTTCGCCAACTTCAGTCTTGATCTTATTTACGGCATACCGGGTCAGACTTTCTCGTCCTGGACAGAATCACTGAGGAGGGCATTATCATTCGATCCGCCGCACCTGTCGGCCTATTGTCTGACGCTCGAAGGCGGAACGCCGATGCAGATCCAAGCCGCGGCGGGTTCGCTCGATATTCCCTCTGAAACGATGCAGGCCGGCTTTTATGACATTCTATTGGATACGGTCGAGGAAAGTCCGCTGCGGCGATACGAGATATCGAATTTCGCCAGACCCGGCAATGAAGCGCGCCACAATCTCAAATACTGGCAAGGCCTGCCGTATCTTGGTCTGGGGCCGGCAGCCCATTCGTACGATGGAATAAAGCGCTGGGGCAACGTGGCGGATATAGCGGAATACTGCGCCGCAATCGAATCAGGCAGGTTGCCGATTGCGCATAGCGAGGAGATCGACTTGGCCCTTCGCTTGAAAGAGCGGACCATGTTAGGGTTGCGTCTGGCCGAGGGAGTGCCGTATGCGGAGATCGAACCGGCGATTGATGTCGAGCAGACCAACGAATTGATCCGGCGGGGGCTGATCGTTTTGACCGACGACGGCCGGCTGAAAATAACCCGGAAAGGGTTGTTCGTTTGCGATGAGATTGTCGTTAAAATGATCGAGCCCGAGGGAAAACCGTGAACATCGCCGGTGCGAATCCGGAGGATCTTGACAAGGTGTTGGGAAAATCCTATCATCCGAACTTAATTCGCTTGGTAGGACGAAAAAATTAACGAGTTGAACGCAAATGAACAGGTGGAAAAATGCACCCCGCTGAATCTATTCCCTGGTACGCCGGCGCGCCGTTCGTGTCGTTGCTGTTGTTGATAGCCCTATTGCCTTTGGCTGCCCCTCATTTCTGGGAGAAAAACCGCAACAAGGCGATTCTGGCGGCTTTGGTCAGCGCTCCGATATTGATTTACCTGATCGGTGATCACCCCCACGAGTTGATTCACACGCTGAAGGATTATATTTCGTTTATCGTGCTTCTGGCTTCGCTGTTTATCATATCGGGGGGGATATTGATGACCGGCGATGTCCGGGCGACTCCGGGGATTATCGTGGCTTTCCTGGCCGCTGGGGCGGTGTTGGCCAATTTTATCGGGACCACCGGGGCCAGCATGGTTTTGATCCGACCCCTTCTGCGGACGATAAGCGAACGCAAGAACACCGGTCATATTCCGGTATTTTTCATTTTCACCGTTTCCAATATCGGCGGCTGCCTGACGCCGTTAGGCGACCCGCCTTTATTCCTGGGGTATCTCAAAGGGGTTCCTTTCACCTGGACGTTCAATCTGTTTCCCGAATGGATCATAACTATCGGGGTTGTATTGTTCGTGTTCTATTTGATCGACCGGGCGGCCTACCGTCGGGAACTGCCCGAAGATATCCTATGGGACAAGGTTCATGTTTTCAAAATCGCGATCGAAGGCAAACGGAACTTCATTTTCTTGATAGGGGTGATCGCCGCAATCGCCCTGCAGGTGCCGGCCGGCTGGCGGGAACTGATCATGATCGCCATGACGCTGCTCTCCCTTATATTCACCCCGACCGACCTTCGCCAAAAAAACAGATTCAGTTATCACCCCATTATCGAAGTGGCGGTGTTGTTTATCGGTATATTCATAACCATGGTGCCGCTGCTGATGATTCTTCACCTTAAAGGCGCCGAGTTCGGCATAACCCGGCCCTGGCAGTTTTTCTGGTTTAGCGGCATCCTCAGCTCATTTCTCGACAACGCCCCGACTTATCTTACCTTTTTCTCGCTCGCCCAGGGAGTCACCGAAACCCTGCATGCGGGCGCTCATGCCGTGGCCGGCGTCGAGGTCAACTTATTGAAAGCCATAAGTTGCGGCGCGGTTTTTATGGGGGCCAACAGTTATATCGGCAACGGCCCGAATTTCATGGTCAAATCGATTGCCGAAGAACAGAAAGTCAAGGTGCCGCACTTTTTCGGCTACATGGCCTATTCGGCGCTGATTCTGTTGCCGATTTTTGCGTTGATGACCCTTCTCTTTTTCAGGGGTTGAGATTATCGTTTTCATAAGTTCGTAAAACGATAAGGGCGCCGTCGGCGCCCTTTTTCGTTCGGGAATTCGGGGTTGGCGGCCGTTTGAGTCGGCGGCGCTTGGTCGGCGTTCCGGCGATTCGTTCAGATTTCGGGCGGTTTCATACCGTATTGCCGCCATTCCTCGAGCGCCGGACCGAAAATACCGGGCACGCTCAGGCCGGCTTGTCTCAATAGCACGGTAAGTTGTCCACGGTGATGAATCTCGTGGTCGATAAGTATTCTCAGGGTCAGTCCGCGCACCCATTTCTCGCCATACAGATCATCCACGATTTTAAGAGCGGCATCGTTCCAATTGCCGATGATCTGTTCAAGAAGCGATCCTGATACCAGTTCGTAGGCTGCCTTGATCTCCGAGGCTCGGTCGGGCGGCGGTGAGTCCGCCTTGACCTGCTCGAATTTAAGCCCGAGCATCCCCATCATCTCCGGTATGGTGGTTACGATATGCCAACTTATTCGCTGGATTGTTCGGTGGTTTTGGGCCACCGCCTGCTTCAACGAAGAATCCGTCAGCGCTCCGAAAATCTTGAGCGTGTTGCGGGAGTTATCCTCCCAGGCCTTTTTGAATCCGTCGATGGAATCGAACATTTTTCACCTCGGAAAATTTGGCGGTGTTTTGATTTGTCTCAATATATGCGGATTTGCGGCGCCAGGCAAAAAGAAACGAAAATATTTGGAATATTCGGACTGCTGGCGCCGTATTAACGGCAAAAGTATAGAGCGATCACCGACAGAGGAGGCCCTGTGAAAAATAAGATTCTAATCGGCTTATACTTAATAGCCACGGCGGCCCTGGCTGCCGCCGACGGCATCTTGATCCCGCGGCCGACGCCGATCCTTCCCCCGAATTCGCACACCGACATCAAGTATCATCATGTTGATGTCGAAATCGACGACCCGGCCGCCGTTACCAGAGTTGATCAGGTGTTCATCAATCCATACCCCCATGAAATCGAGGCTGATTATATATTTCCCCTGCCAGAGGGGGCGGCGGTCAGTCGTTTTGTCGCTTGGCTCGACGGCCGCAAACTCGAGGGGGAATTGCTCGACGCCTACGCCGCTCGCAGAATCTATGAGGATATCGTCAGAAAAAGAAAAGATCCGGCTCTGCTCGAATACTACGGGCGGGGTATGTATCGCGTGCGGGTCTATCCGATCGCCGCTCATGGCGAAGTCAGAATCGCGATAGAGTATGAACAAACCCTGAAAGCCGAAAACGGCCTTGTCGAGTATTCGTATCCCCTTGACACGGAAAAATTCTCCGGCGTCGATCTTCAGGAATGCCGGATCAGGGTCGATCTCGCCTCTTTCGAGAATATCGGCGCCATTTACAGCCCCAGTCATAGAGTGGAAATATCGCGCCACGGCCCAAAGGCGGCCTCGATCTCCTACGGCGAAATCAACTCCCGACCCGACAAAGATTTCAAGTTGTTTTTCGCGCGCTCGAGTAAAGATTTCGGTTTCCATCTGCTGAAACACGAAGAAGGCCGATCGACCGGTTATTTTCTCGGAATTCTGTCGCCGGGAACCGGCAATCAAGCCAAGAGTCTGCGGAAAAATCTGATATTCGTGCTCGATTCGTCGGGGAGCATGCGCGGGCAAAAGCTGAAACAGGCTCTGGGGGCGCTTCGATTCGTGCTTGACGGCCTCAATCCCAACGATAGATTCGGCCTGATCGATTACGACGATGACGCTCGTCTTTTCAGGGAGACGATGGTTTCGGCGGATTGGGCCAATGTCCGGGCGGCTCTCGAATTTGTCGATAAGATAGAGGCGGGCGGCGGCACCAATATATACGAGGCCTTGAATGTGGCCTGTTCGATGATAGGCGGCGGGAACGAGCCGACCTATATAATTTTTCTGACTGACGGGTTGCCCACGGTCGGCGAAACCGATATCAGCCGAATTGCCGGAAATACCGCCGATCGGAATCGCAGCCGGGCCCGGCTGTTCGTGTTCGGCG
>CAZHVC010000018.1:0-11464 GCA_964535765.1 uncultured Ignavibacteria bacterium
GTTAACAAATCCTCGCCGCCGGAAAAGATGATATCCACACCACTGTAAATCACCTGCGCGGATATGGTGTCGGTGTTTTCGCGTTCGGCTGAATTGGCAACAAAAACAGCAGTGCCGGGTTCGCAGATATGTCCGCTGTTTATTAGGGCAGTGGCGAAACCGGCTTTTTGTGCCTCGACCATTATACTGAAACTTTTCCCGGAAAGTGATACAATCGGCTTTGCGGGAATACTGCCGAACGCATTATAAGGAACCTTTACGCCATAAGAGTGAATGGTTGCGCCGCCATTTGAGCTGCTGTTGGTGGAATTTAGGAGGTGCGAACGATATATCCCCAGCCGTTCAAGCCTGTCCCAATTGGACATACTATCCGGGCCGTAATGAAAAATCCTCATGGCGTTCCAGGTAGAGGCACCGGTACCGTCGGGATGAATGAAAATAACGTTGCCGACAGGCGCAATTTCCTCCGCATTAAGAAGGTGATATTGTCCGCCGACACCCCCGAGGATTACTCCGATTATTACCAATATCTCCCGTAATTTGAAATAATTCCGCATCTTCCGAGCCTCCTTTTTATCGCTGACAAAACAGATACGATAAGGTTAGTTTTTCGTGTGGCATTCTGTTATTTTTGGTAAACTATTCAAAGGTAATTGTCGTTTCGGTTCCGCTTAACCTAAACCATTCTTTTGCCCGGCCATAACCAATGGGCAAGATATCAGCTCGATAGCGACAACGAACACTGGGGTTCGTTGCCTTGTTGCCATCTTTCTGTATCGGCCATATCGCGATGGCGGAATATTCTTTCAGCAGGCATCTGCTGGAAAGCATTATAGCGGCATAATCGGATGATGGCTTTAAGACGGATTGCCTATGTATGTATATTATCGAAAGCGACTGCTATGCGGCAGCCCGGACTTTGCCGGATAGATAGAATATAATCTGTTCTGTAATGCGGTTAGTCGGACATGATTTAAGGGAACCAAGTTTTAATATTCGTTTCCGGAAGATTTGAATACCGAATTATTTTGAATGATTATGCTATCGGCGTTGCGGTGAAAGTGAGATTGCCTGGTATCTTGCCGTCATTGGTTTGAAAAGCGGGTCGAATTGATCCAGATGGCTTGTTTTGCATCGCCTTCCGCCGGTCAAGGATGGGGCAAAACCGCCGAGCAGCCGAAACCGCCGTGGTTGTTGGGGAAAGTGAGTTCTACACTCCCGATTTACAACCCTTAATCTTTCGGTGAGTTATAAGCATTAAGAAATCCGGTGGCCATCACAAAAAATACCTTGACATTTCAATTAATTTGGTTATTTTGCCAAGCAATAAAGTAGATTCTGGTATTAGGAATGTCATGGATAACAAAACCAGACGGAAATACGAGCCGAAAGTAAGGATTATTAAAGCCATGGCTCATCCCTCGAGACTGTTCATCGTGGATGAACTATCCCGCGGTGAACGGTGCGTCTGTGAGCTTCGAGATATGATCGGCGCCGACATCTCCACCGTATCCAAGCACCTTTCGATACTGAAAGATGCCGGAATTGTCGAAGACGAAAAGCGAGGACTGCAGGTTTTTTACCGATTACGAATGCCGTGTATCTTGAATTTCTTCGGCTGCATCGATGACGTTTTGGTCGCCAATGCCCGACGGATGTCGGCCTCGATCCGGAAGTGATTTTTTGAGATTGTACTTGGCGCAAAGGCCAAATAGCGAGATGGAATGTCAATGTTTGTGAGGATAAAGCAACATGGATTGGAAAAAGGAATGGAAGCCGCTGGCCTGGATCGTCGCGGTTTTCCTTGCCTTGTTTTACCTGCCGCTTGACAGCGCTCGTTTGCGTGGTGCGGTAATCGAGGCTTTGGCGCTCGCAAAATGGTACGCCCGAGAGCATGTTATCCTCTGTCTTGTTCCCTCGTTTTTCATCGCCGGGGCGATAGCGGTTTTCGTCAGCCAGGCCTCCGTGATGAAATATCTCGGGGCGAAAGCGAATAAAGTCTTATCGTATGGGGTGGCTTCGGTGTCCGGCACCATATTGGCCGTCTGCTCGTGCACAGTTCTGCCTTTGTTTGCCGGAATCTATCGCATGGGCGCCGGTCTGGGGCCGGCAATCACCTTTCTTTACTCGGGACCGGCGATCAATATTCTGGCGATAATCCTTACCGCCAGAGTCCTTGGCCTCGAATTGGGTATCGTCAGAGCGGTAGGAGCCATAAGCTTCAGTATCGTCATAGGGCTGCTGATGCATTTGATCTTCCGCAAGGAGGAAAAAGAAAAAATCGACGCTCAGATGGCGAAGCCGGAGCCCGAAGCAAACCGCCCACTTTGGCAAAATGGACTCTATTTTGCGGCCATGGTGGCGATTCTGGTCTTCGCCAACTTGGGCAGACCCGACCAGACGACAGGTTTCTGGTATCTCATATATTTCTATAAATGGATAATCACCGGCATTGCCTCGATCGGACTCGGAGCGGTGCTTATTTTTTGGTTTAGGCTGTCGGCGATTCCAATGATTTTTACCGGACTGGCCACAGCGGTTGTTGCTTTGCTTTTCCCCAATCAACCGTTGCTGGCATTCTCGGTCGGGGTGATCGGGTTATCGTTAATTATCAGTCGCCAAGACGGCCAGTCCGGCGATTGGTTTGAACAAACCTGGGGCTTTGCCAAGCAAATTCTGCCGTTACTATTCGGAGGAGTTCTCGCGGCCGGATTGCTTCTTGGTCGTCCCGGGATGGAGGGGTTGATTCCATCCCAGTGGATCAGCGGTTCGGTCGGCGGTAATTCCCTTTGGGCAAACCTGTTCGCCTCGGTAGTGGGGGCTTTCATGTATTTCGCAACTCTGACCGAGGTGCCGATCCTTCAAGGCCTGATCGGCAGCGGCATGGGCAAGGGACCCGCCCTGGCGCTCCTTCTGGCCGGTCCGGCGCTCTCTTTGCCGAATATGTTGGTTCTCGGCTCTATTATGGGAACGAAGAAGACGGTGGTTTTCGTGATATTAGTGATTATCATGGCGACACTCAGCGGGATGATTTATGGGGCAACGTTCAAGTCTTAGGCGGAAGTTGGAGAGTAGGCGATGAATGAAATCAAGTCAGCCAAAGTGAATTGGCGGGCATATGTGGTTATCAGCATGTTAGGGATTGCCGGCGTAATGATTGTTGCGGGTCTTACGAGATTATGGGTGTTAACGGCCATACCGATCGGATTTCTTTTCGGTTTTTTCCTGCAGAAGGGCGACCTGTGCGGATCGTCGGCGTTCAGCGAAACGATCATGATGCGCGATCCTCGTAAGATGATCGGTCTCTGGATACTGATTGTCGTAGCCATGCTTGGATTCGCCGGATTGGATCTGCTTGGTTGGGTTAAGCTCAATCCGAAGCCGTTTTTATACTTGAATTATATTGTCGGGGGGGTCATTTTCGGCGTCGGCATGGTCTTTTCCGGTGGTTGCATAAGTGGTTGCCTGTACAAGGGTGCGACAGGCAATCTCAATTCGATCGTCGCATTACTGGGCATCCCGGTCGGCGTCATGATGGTTGAATATGGTCCGCTGAATGGGATGCAGGTATGGATGAAAAAGCATGTCGTTTCGCTGGCTGATGGCAAAGCGGTAAGCCTCTACGCTCTTACCGGGCTTCCATTCTGGGTATTAGCGCTTTTTTTTGCGCTTTTGACGTTGGTGGTGATTTCCGTATCCAGAAAGCGCCCAGCCGCTTCGCCTGCCCGAAGCGGCGATGACAATATACCTTGGCTGCAACGGGCCATGACAGGATCGTGGCGCCCCTGGGTGGCTGGGCTGGCGATAGGTCTGCTGATGATTCCGGCCTACCTTTCATCGGCGGCCAGCGGGCGTAATTACCCATTGGGTGTAACTCACGGGGTGATGCAGGCGGAATTGCTGCTGATTGACAATGGGTTCATACATGTCTATGCCGGTCCGTCCGCCGCCGGTGGCGCAGGGACAAACCCGACAAGTTCAACAGCGGCAAAAAGGGGAAGCGGCAAGCAGATGGTTTGGTGGCTGGTGTTGGAGGTGCTGGCTTTACCGCTTGGTTCCTGGGTGTCGGCGAGGATGTCCGGTCAGGCCAGACTTTTGCCGAAACCGCCCGATGAAATGTTGTTCGCCCTGCTCGGAGGAGTGATGATAGGAATCGGTGCCGCCTTTGCCGGAGGCTGTGTCGTCGGCAATATCATGTCGGGCTGGGCATTATTGAGTGTCGGCATGTTTTTATTCGGGGTTGTCACGATCTTGAGCAATTGGGCCGCGACATATTTTTACATGATGGGCGGGCAAAGTGGAAGATGAATATTCCCCGGTGGTGTGGGCAATTAAGGAGTAGGATTATGAAAAAGATCGAGATTCTCGGAACTGGCTGCCCCAAATGCAAGAAACTTACGGAGCTTACGATGGAGGCGGCGGCCCAACTCGGCCTGGAATGCAATATCGAGAAAGTGGAAGATATCCAAAAGATCATGGCCTACGGCGTCATGATGACGCCGGCGCTGATAGTTGACGGCAAACTTAAAGTCAGCGGTAAGGTGCCGTCGGTCGACGAATTGAAGACGCTCATATCGTAGCGATGGGCTGAGCAAAAGAAAGTTGGGAAATGGAAATGAAAAGCGACGGATGTAGCGACGGTGTTCCGTTCGCCGAGGAATCGGCGTCACGGTCGAAGGGGGCCAGGTGTTGCGGCGGCGCCCCGCGGGTGGTGTTCGCCTGCTCGGGCGCCTCGGATGTAGGGGCGGTGGCCGATCAAGCCGCTCGGCGTATTTCGAGAATGAAACTGGCCTCTATGGGTTGCCTGGCGGCTGTCGCCAACGGGTTTGCCTTCGCGATAGACCCGGTTCGAGCGGCGGAACGTATAATAGTCATTGATGGTTGTCCGGAGAACTGTGCCAAATTGACTATGGAAAAAGCAGGAGTATCATCATTCGATTATATTCTCCTTTCTGATCTGGGGATGGAGAAGGGGCATACCAAAGTGGATCAAGAGCATGTCTCCCGTGTTTATGAAAGAGCGGAGATGATAATTAGTAACGGAAAGTGAAGGAGACCGGCATTATGAAACGAATCTCGATAGCCTTGCTGCTGACGGCGGCTGCGGCGGCTCTGGTATCGTTATGGTGGACCAACTCATCGGCCGAGTCACAAGCCGGCCGGCAACGCGCCGACTCGACGGCCAGCCCTATTTCGGCAACCGAGAATAGCGATACCACGACCAACGCACCGGAGGTGATAGCCTACTATTTTCATACCACTTATCGATGCGTTTCTTGCAAGAAAATCGAGGCCTATTCAAAAGAAGCAATCCAGACCGGATTTGCCATGGAACTTGGAGATGGCACGTTGAAATTCGAGTCCGTCAACATCGACGAATCCGACAATAAGCACTTTATCAAGGATTATCAACTCTATACCAAATCCCTGGTTATTTGTGACATGAAGAATGGAAATCAGCTCCGGTGGAAAAACCTGAACAAAGTCTGGGAGCTCGTCGGAAACAAGGATAAATTCATCAAGTACGTTCAGGACGAAATCAACGCATATCTGAAAGGCAGTTGATGGATTCTTTCTGGGTGGCGCTCAGTTCCGCTTTCTGGCTTGGAATTCTAACTTCCATTTCCCCCTGCCCGCTGGCGACCAGCATAGCCGCGATTTCGTTTATCGGTCGCCAAGTCGGAAAAAGCGGTAGGGTTTTATTGAGCGGCGCCGCCTACGCGCTGGGAAGGATGCTTGCCTACCTGCTGCTGGCGTTTATTGTGATCGCTGGAATTCTTTCTATACCCGGCATCTCGATTTTCCTCCAGGAATATATGAATAAGATTCTCGGGCCGCTTTTGCTTCTTGTCGGATTGGTTCTTCTGGAAATAATTCCGTTTCATCTATCCGGAATCGGCGCCGGAGAAAAGTCCGAGCGGTTGGCGCAGAAAGGCGGCCTCTGGGGCGCCGCCGCCATCGGTTTTCTATTCGCCCTTTCCCTTTGCCCCGTTTCGGCGGCGCTTTTTTTCGGGAGCCTGATCCCGCTCTCCATCAAGCATGGCTCGACTTTCCTCCTGCCGTCGATTTACGGTCTTGCCACCGGCTTTCCCGTACTGATATTCACATTCGTGATAACTTTCAGCCTTGGCTCAATAGGAAGATTGTTCAACAAGATGACCTTGATTGAAAAATGGATTCGGCGGATTACGGGAGTCATATTTGTTGCCGTGGGAATCTATTACTTATTGATTTACGTATTCGGGGCGATAATTTGATGCCGTATCAATATTGAGGCATGAACAGATTGAAGATTCTTTTTTTGTGCACCGGCAACTCCTGTCGCAGTCAAATGGCCGAGGGATGGACCAAAAAGCTCAAGGGCGATGTAATCGAGGCCTATTCTGCGGGCACAGAGAGTCATGGTTTGAATCCAAAGGCGGTGAAAGTCATGGCGGAGGCCGGCGTCGATATCTCCGGCCACAAGTCAAAGACGGTCGCCGACCTTGAAACAAAAGAATTCGACTATGTCATAACTGTCTGCTCCGATGCCGATCGGAATTGTCCGGTTTTTCCCGGAGGCGCCATTAAGGTGCATCATGGATTCGATGATCCGCCGCGGCTGGCCAAAGCGGCCGAGACGGAGGAAGAGGCGCTGTCGCACTACCGTCGCGTCCGGGATGAAATCAAGGAATTCGTGATGACGTTGCCCGATTCTCTTCCGCAAAGATCGAGGGCGCCGGCATGAATCAAAATGGGCTGTTTCTCCTCAGCGGTAATTCCCGTCGGGTCAGCCGGCTGAATCGATCCTCCTCAAATTTGCCAAAGACCGTTAGGGATTCGGGGCCGGCCTTATTTTAATGTTGGACCATCGGTGGGCGGTGTAGTTAATAGACGGAACATAGGGATATCAAAAGTATGACCAATAAAGGAACCAATATTTCGCTTGGCCAACAATCGTTCAAGCGGGTTGTATTTGGTATGCATCAGAACGAAGATGGCCGCCCATTTGCGACAAAATCGACAAGAAGATGCGGGAACATCCCCAGTTTACTGAAAGCCAGAAGAGGTTCCCGCTCTCTTAAAGTAAAAATGTGGAGATGAATTATGACAACAGCTGGATCGGTCAGCAAAAGACTCGGCTTTCTGGACCGCTATCTTACAGTCTGGATTTTCGCGACCATGGCGATAGGGGTCGCCTGGGGACACTTTTACCCCGGTATCGCCGCTTTTTGGGATAGATTCGCGCTGGGGACGACCAATATCCCCATCGCCATTGGCTTGATTCTCATGATGTATCCACCGCTGGCCAAGGTGCGTTACGAGGAGTTGGGTCAGGTTTTCCGCAACTATAAAATCCTGCTTTTGAGCTTGATCCAGAACTGGGTGATAGGTCCAATTCTGATGTTCATTTTAGCGGTTGTATTCCTTTCGGGATATTCTTCCGAATATATGGTCGGACTGATAATGATCGGGCTTGCCCGCTGTATTGCTATGGTCATTGTTTGGAACGACTTGGCGGAAGGCGATCCGGAGTACGCCGCCGGCTTGGTCGCTTTTAACTCCATCTTTCAGGTTTTCTTTTATTCTATTTTTGCCTGGGTATTCGTAACCAAGCTGCCGACGCTTTTGGGTCTTGAGGGTGCTGTGGTGAATGTAACAATCGGTCAAATCGCCGAAAGCGTGTTCATTTATCTTGGAATCCCTTTCCTGGCCGGAATGATAACCCGATTTGTGCTGATTAAGACCAAAGGTAAAGATTGGTATCAAGGCGAATTTGTGCCGAGAATCAGCCCGATTACATTAATCGCCCTGCTGTTCACGATTCTGGTTATGTTTTCTCTCAAAGGCGAATTGATCGTGAAAATCCCCATGGATGTAGTCCGCATCGCCGTTCCGCTGTTGTTTTATTTTGTTTTGATGTTCTTGATAACTTTCTTCCTGAGCAAGAAGGTGAGGGCCGATTACCCAAAGGCGACGACATTGAGTTTCACGGCCGCCTCCAACAATTTCGAGTTGGCCATTGCCGTCGCCGTGGCGGTTTTCGGAATAGAATCTGGTGTCGCTTTTGCGGCTGTAATCGGTCCGTTGGTCGAGGTCCCGGTTTTGATCGGGCTGGTGAATGTTGCCCTGTTTTTCCGCAAGAAATATTTCGCCGGCGGCGATATCGAAGTGAAAAAGTGCGAGGTTTGATTGTGGGGTGATTTTGAACATGCCGCTTTCTATCGGCGGCGATTTTCGGTTAAAAGATAGACTTGCGGCCAAACTCGCAGAAGATCAATCAGGAGGTGGCCGCAGCAGGAATTTTTATTAGGGGGTGGATTTTATGAGAATGATTGTCGAAATGGCCGGTCGGCCGGATTGATGTTCCCAAGAACAAAGCTTCACGGCTGATTTTCTTTCAAGGACATGGCCGATGTCAGTTCAAAAAGCCGTGCCAGTTGTTCGTCAAGCTCTTTGGGGAGTTGTAAGCGATAGAAGTGTCTCAGACGTTGCTGAACGTTATTCAACCAATCATTCCATACCTGGCTTTTGGTACCGAGCGAAATCTTTTCATTACCTTCAAGAATCCGCTTCCGAACGCCGACCCCGAATTGTAAATCAAGGCGGTAGGCGAAATGGCGCAAATCATCGAACGACTCGTTATTTATTATATCTGCCATCTGGTTGTCCTCCCGTCTTGAATCAATCGAGCTTACGCATTCGCTAAATGTTCTAATTTTTGTGGTTTATTATTGAAAGTTGTATGAATCAGAGTGTTGATCGTCGCTTTCAGCTTCGGGATTTCGTCTTTAATTCGTGAATACACTTGTCGGCGATGGCTTTTCAGCAAAGCGTCGAGATCAGTATTAGCAGTAGTTGACTTTACGAAACCATGTTTGGATTTGAATTTGTCGAATTTTGCGCGAGCAAGCTCTAAATCGCACCATTCACCGATAATTCCGTATACTTTTTTCAGCGATTCAATGGTTTGGCTGATTTGTCGGGTTTCGCCGAACATGATTTGCCAGATATCGAGAGTGTATTTCAGAGACTTGGCAAGCTTCCGAAGATCGTGAATTTCTTCGGCCGACCAGCGCGACTTGCGGCAATATTTTTCAATGGCTCCCGCCAGGTTCAAAATGCGGTTCATGGCAAGCGCCCGAATCTCCCGTTCGGTCATTCCCTTGAGCGATTCCGTTATAAAAGCGCGAACGCCCGAAAAGCTTTTCGATGAATAGCGGCCGGCGATTTCGGAAAAACGATTTCGCTTCCTTAATTCTTGATGCTTGAGGTAATTGATGAATTTCTGGCTGCCCTCGTAATCCAATAGCTGCAACGCCTTGGCCTGACAAATGTCGATATCGCGCAGTGTTCCCGCGGTCCGATAGAGTTTCTTGGGAATGCGGACCGAAGATGGCAATCTGGTGGATGACCCCGCTTGCGACAGCATTTTTTGAAGGGCCCGGCGACGTTTCACCTCGACCCGGAACATATGAATACCCTCCACGGCATAATAGCGCTTGGCCATTTCCAGATACTTATTGAGCAGGCGGGCACGTGATTCGGCGTATTTTATGAGCCGAGTCATCGCTGACGACGAGGCCGTCTTAAAGGTCGATATGTTCTGATTTGACTCTTTCATACAATACGTGGATCAATCCATCAGCGAGCCCCATGATTGGGACATGCATCTTTTTTATCCCCGCCCAACGCATTACGGTAAGGTAAATATCGGCGGCGACAACTATCACATCGGCGCGATCAGGTCGAAGCCCGAGAACTTTTATCCTTTCCTCGACCGAAAAAGAATCGAGATAGTCGCGGATTTCACCGATAAGTTTTGCGGATATCGGTTTTCCTTCCTTTTTCCGGGAAAGTCGGAAAATATTATTTATGCTGCCCCCTGTACCGACAGCTGCCGCGGGATGGTTGGGTGCTATTTGGGATTTAAGCCACTCCTTGAGGCGGTCTAGCTCTCGCCGCGGCCGACCTTTTTTCAGGATGCGAACCGTGCCGATTTTGAAAGAACCTGATTCGACTATGCGGCCGCGCGACATTAATGTTACCTCGGTGCTGCCGCCACCGACATCGACATACAACAGCGGCGCGTCGGCTCGGTAGGAGCGGCCGATATGGCTGGTGTAGATGATGGCCGCTTCACGTTTTCCTTCGATTATTTCGATATCCACCCCGGTGCGCTTCTTGATGATTTTCACAACTTCCGAACCGTTGGCGGATTCACGCATTGCCGATGTAGCACAGGCGATAGTATGTTCGGCGCCATAAGCCTCGATTATCAGCCGGAAGGATTGAACGACTTTGGTCAGCTGCTCAATCTTGTCGGGCGTGATTCGTTTGTAGACAAAGACATCCTCGCCCAGGCGAAGCGGCACCCGGATCAGTGACTCTTTGATATAAGAAGTATCATCGTTGTCACCGTAGGCACGGGAAAGCATCAATCGTACCGCATTCGAACCGATATCAATGGCCGCCAGTTTAATCATAAGCGATCATGATTTCAATTTAGCAAGATAAGAATGAATTTCCAATTGGGCGCGTCGCTTGCCGCTACGTGGGGCACCGTTGGCCATACCGTTGAGGCCGTATATGGTCGCCTTGACGTTGTCGCTCCACTGCATTTCGAGCACATCTTTAAGTTCTTTGCGAAGTCCCTTGTTCCAGATTGGGCAACCAACCTCGATGCGGCGGTCGATATTACGGGGCATCAGATCGGCTGAAGAGATATAGCACCTTTCGTTGCCGCCGTTGGCGAAAAACATGACCCTTGAATGCTCAAGAAATCTATCGACCAGCCTTACGGCTTGGATATTCTCACTTAAGCCCCTCAAACCCGGCAGAAGCGTAAACATGCCCCTGATAATGAGCCGAATTTTTACCCCAGCCTGACTTGCTTTATAAAGAAGCTTGATTATTTGTGAGTCAACCAAGTGATTGAGTTTCATAAATATCCAGGCTTCCTCACCGTCTTTGGCATTTTCGATTTCAGTCTCAATCAGGATGGCAAGCCGTCTGCGGCTATTGAACGGGGATACTATCAAATGGCGGAACGGACGGACCTTGTAGTTCTTTTCGAGGAACTCAAAAACATTGGCTATCTGATCAGTAATCCTGGAATCGGCGGTCAGTAGATAGTGGTCGGTATAGACTTTTGCGGTTTCCTCGTTGAAATTTCCGGTGCCGACGACCGCAATGCGTTGTGCGCCTCGGCTGTTCTTGCGGCTGATTAGGCAGAGTTTGGCATGAACTTTTAGGCCGGGGATGCCGAAGACGACTTTGGCACCTGCTTCCTGAAGCTCGTTTGCCCATCGAATATTGGCCTCTTCGTCAAATCTTGCCTGCAATTCAACCACCGCTACCACATTTTTGCCGTTCTTGACTGCGTTCATGAGTGCGTTGACCAAGCTTGAGGTTGAGGCGGTCCGATACAACGTGATCTTGATCGAACGGACATCCGGGTCAATCGACGCCTCGCGGAGCAGGT
>CAZHVC010000019.1:0-11380 GCA_964535765.1 uncultured Ignavibacteria bacterium
ACCAAAAACAATCCGGCTCCGGCCAACGCAAAAACCGCCGTGTATTTGGAGATCATGGCCGCCCCGGCGACAACACCCGTAGATAACCACCAACCCCACCCCTCTTCCCGCACCGCCCGATAAAGACAAACAATCAGCAAAAGCCAGAAAAGCAAAAGCGGCGTATCGGGAGTGGTGATAATCGACCCGATCGAAAACAGCAATACCGAACAGGCAAGCACTACCGCCCAAAAGGCGGTTTTTTCATCGTATAAAACGGACAAGAATCGGAAAAGAACGATGGTGAGTATCAGGGAAATGACCACCGCCGGTAAATGGAGGGCGAAGGCGGTATCGCCGAAAATCAAAGTCGATACTCGCAACAGCCAGGCGGTCAACGGCGGGTGATCGTAATACGAAAGCGCCGGATGGCGTGAGTAATTCCAATAATATGCCTCCTGTGGCGCCGGATCGATTATCAGGGCCATGACCAGTCTGACGAAAGCCAAGCCGATTAAAAGCAGCCGGAAACGTCGCCGGTAATTATCGAAAAGGTTTGAGGTCGAAGACATTGCCTGTGCCAAAAGAAATGTAAGTCGAGCCTCCATCAAGCCCTTGCGCCAAATCAATTCGGATGATTTTGGCCGTCGAAGATCTGGTCAGGCCGAAACGCAGCCCGATTCCCACGTTTTTCCGCAGATCGCCGAAAGCAACCGCCTGGCCAGCATCCCATACATTGCCGGCATCGAAAAAAAGAACCGCCCCGGGAATGATGGTCAGGATCGTCGTCGGCGCGAAAAACCTGTATTCGGCGTTGAATAAAATAAGCCGGTTCCCCTCCAAAAACCTATCCGGATAGCCGCGCAGGCCGGAGTCACCCCCGAGCAGCAGCTGATAGTCGCTTTTCTGTCTCCAAGCCAAAACCGAAAGCCCACGCAAGGCCAAGGTATGCAATGGCAGCGGTTTGAAATAAAGCGCCGTTTCGACGGTGTTGAGAAGTCGGTCTTTCCCGCCTGCATATAGGCGATAAGAATAATTATCGCGGATTCCCAGATACGCACCCCGCAAAATGCGGCGCAGCGCCTTTAATTGAAAGTTCCATGACCTCGAATCCAGGCCGGCCCCGAAACTTGTGGAGGAAAACACGGTGGATGCTTCGGCCGACCAATTCAACTGAATGTCCTCGGTGTTGCCCGGCTCGTCAAGGAAACGCGCCGTATCGAAACCAAGCGAAGCGATACGTAATCCAATCCCCGGACCGGCTTGAATTTCGTTTTCCGGCAGGTGGATTGAATTCAACGATACCGTCGACTCGGGGCTATAAGTATCCTTTTTATGATGATAACTCAAATAAGGAATCGCCCGCTTATAAATCCCGAACACCCGGTTTAACTGCAGCGAATAGCCGCGCTGCTTTTGCCGGAAGCGAGCCAGTTCGATCCCCGAACTGTACAGCCGCCTTGTCGTATCGAGCCATTCATATGTCGCTGAAACATCCCAGCGGTCGGCAAGATTGTAGGCCGGTTTTGCCGCCCGTGCATAATATCTTTCGGACAGAGAATAGTTTTCGCCGGAAAATTCGAATGCCACCGGCAAACCGGCAAACCGCCGGTCGTGGTAAAAGGCGCCCCAGCCGTTATTTTTATCTGAATCAAACTGCAATAGACAACCAATTTCAATTCCCAGTCCGGCCAGATTTTTTTCATTGCCATACAGCTCAATCCGCCAGTTGCCGCCGCCGCCCTCGCCGGAAAGGCCGAAAACGGTCGTCCACAAATCTTCGGTGCTGATCATCAGGTCAAGCGAATCATTTCCGACATTCATAATTTCCGCTTCGGCTTCACCGATGAAGGCAAGGCGGCGCAGGTTGCGCAGACTTTCTTGCAGGTCAAAGTCGTTGAATGGGCAGCCCTCCGCCAACGTCAGTTCCCGAAGGATCACGCTTTCGCGCGTCTTCATATGGAGCCGATTGGCGAGCCGATAATACCAGCGATTTTTCTCCTGGAGATCGCGATCGAATACATTGAGCCGTCTGATTTCGATGCGCCGGATATAAGTTGGCCAGGAGAGTGTTTTCGGGGAGACTGCGGCGATGGCGATGGCGCAGGCGACGAAGACGGCCGGGAAATGTCGGTTGATCATTTTATAAACAGCCCAATTGCTTCAGGCAGAATACGATGCTCCACTTGCAACACCCGCGCCGCCAGACTTTCCGGTGTATCATCGGGCATGACCGGGACGCGCCGCTGGATAAGAATCGGCCCGTGATCATATTTCTCATCGACCATATGCACGGTCGCCCCCGAATATTTTTCGCCGGCCGCCAACACCGCCCGGTGGATATGTTCGCCATACATGCCGGGGCCGCCGTATTTGGGCAGCAAGGCCGGATGAATGTTGATTATTCGACCATAGAAGTTCCGCACGATTTCGGCCGGCAGCAATTTCATGTATCCGGCCAGAACTATCAGATTCGTTCTGTGCACGGCCAAAATCTCCATGAGGGCGGCGCAATATCCGCTCTCATCGGGGATTGTCGTGCGGCTTATATGATAAGCCGGTATCTCGGCGTTGGCCGCCCTTTGCAGCGCAAACGCCCGCGAATTATTGGAGATAACGGCCGCAACGACGGCTTCATCGGGGTTATTCCGGGTGAAATCGATAATCGCCTGCAGATTGGTGCCGCGGCCGGACACGAAAACGGTGATTCGAAGCATCACTTTTTCCCGAGCCGGGCAAAGGCGGCCCGCAGCAGCTTGTTTACCAAAGCAGGATTGGCCTTGCCGCCGGTTTCTTTCATCACCTGGCCGACGAAAAATCCGAACAGACCCTCTTTGCCCGATAGATATTTTTTGACATTGTCGGGGTTGCCCGAGATGATCCGTTCTATGGTTTGGGCGATAAGCGATTCATCCGAAATCTGGGTCAGACCGCTGCTGGCGACGATCGCTTTCGGCTGTTTCCCGGAAAGGATCATCTCGCCGAAAACATCTTTGGCTATTTTGCCGGAAATCTCACCCGATTTTATCATCAGCAACAATTCGCCGAGGCTTTCCGGAGAGATCTTGATCCTGGTGATATCGGTTTCCTTTATTTCGCGCATGAGTTCGGTCATTATCCAGTTCGAGGTCGGTTTCGGATCGCCGGAAACGGCAACGGCCGCTTCGAAATAATCGGCCAGCGGTCTGCTCGAGGTCAACACCTCGGCGTCATAGGCGGGCAAACCATACCGTTCGATGAATCTTCGGCGGCGCTGCGCCGGCAATTCGGGCATCTCGTTTCTGATTTGCTCTATCCATTCGGGAGTAACATCAAGATACATCAGGTCGGGTTCCGGGAAATAGCGATAGTCGTGCGATTCCTCCTTGGAGCGCATCGGCAGCGATATATTCGATTTCTCATGCGAGAGCTATGTCTGTTGTTCGACAACGCCTCCGGCGGCGAGAATTTTCGTTTGGCGCATTATCTCATAATTCAGCGCCCTCTCAACGCCGCGGAACGAATTCATGTTTTTAAGCTCGCAGCGGGTGCCGAATTTTCCGGTGCCTTTCGGTCTGATCGAAATGTTGGCGTCGCAGCGAAGCGAACCTTCCTCCATATTGCCGGTGCAGATATCGAGATATTCGACGAGCTGTTTCAATTTTAGAAGAAAATTGTGCCCTTCCGCGGGACTTCTCAAATCGGGCCTGGATACGATCTCGATCAAGGGTACGCCGCACCTGTTGAAATCGACAAGAGTCGATTCGCCGTTCTCCTGATGGATCGATTTGCCGGCGTCTTCTTCGAGATGAATCCGGATCAAGCCTATATTTTTCGGCCCGTCTTCCGTATCGATTGCAATCATGCCGCCGGTCGCCAGCGGCGATTCATACTGGGAAATCTGGTAACCTTTCGGCAAATCCGGATAGAAATAGTTCTTTCGGGCGAAAATGCTGCGCGGGTGAACGGTGCCGCCGGTCGCCAAAACCAGCCTTATGGCGAACTCGACCGCCCGCCTGTTGAGAACCGGCAGAGTTCCCGGCATGCCAAGGCAAATCGGACAGACTTGACTGTTCGGAGGACCGCCGTATGAAGCCGGACAAGCACAAAACATTTTCGAGGCGGTTTTTAATTGCGCATGCATCTCGAGGGCTATGACCGGTTCGTATTCTTCAGCCACGAGCAAGCATCCTCTCTATGTGGTATGACCCGCGCAGAAGGCTTTCCTCGTCGAAATACCGCCCCACCAGCTGCACGCCTATCGGCAGGCCCGCCGGATCGAGGCCGCAAGGAAGCGATATCGCCGGCAATCCGGCCAAGGGCGCGGCCACCGTAAAAACATCGGACAGGTACATCTTGAGCGGATCGTCGGTGCGTTCGCCGAAAGCAAAGGCGGTCGAGGGCGAGGTCGGCGATAAAATGAGGTCGCACTTCTTGAAAGCCTCATCGAAATCGGCGCGGATGAGCGATCGCACCTTCAAGGCTCGGCGATAATAGGCGTCATAGTAGCCGGCCGATAACACGTAAGTTCCGAGCATGATCCGCCTTTTCACCTCGGCCCCGAAACCGGCCGTTCTGGTGGCGCAATACATGTCGATAAGCGAATCGGCAGCGATCCTGAGGCCGTATTTTACGCCGTCGTAGCGGGCCAGGTTCGACGAGGCTTCGGCGTTGGCGATGATGTAATATATGGCGATACAATACTTCGTCGTCGGCAATGAGATATCGACCAATTTCACGCCATCGGCACGCAGCCCGCTGATTAGGTTATCGATGGCACTCCTGACCGGTTGCTCGATCCCCTCGCCGAAATATTCCCGGGGTATGCCGATTCTAAGATTCGCCAATCCTTGTTCAAGCGATGCTGCATAATCGGGCACCGGTTGATTCACGGAAGTGGAATCGTGGCGATCGTGTCCGGCTGCCGCAGCCAAAACCAGAGCCATATCCGTCGTATCGAGTGCGAACGGCCCGATCTGGTCGAGTGAAGAAGCAAAAGCGACCAGACCGTAACGGGATATTCGGCCGTATGAGGGCCGCAAGCCGACAATTCCGCAAAACGCCGCCGGCAGCCTGACCGAGCCGCCGGTATCGGATCCGAAAGCAAGCGGGGCCATGGCCGCGGCCACGGCGGCCGCCGAGCCGCCGGAGGAGCCGCCCGGCACTTTGCTGGTATTGATCGGATTTCGCACCGGACCAAAAGCGCTGTTTTCGTTCGACGAGCCCATGGCGAATTCGTCAAGATTGGTTTTGCCGACTATCACCATGCCGGCTTTCAGACATTTAACCGTTATGCCGGCATCATAAACGGCCGTATGTCCGGTGAGGATTTTGGAAGCACAGGTGGTCGGTTGTCCTTTCACCTGCATATTGTCTTTCAAAGCGACCGGGACTCCGTAAAGCGGCGAAAGCTCCGCTTTGCCCGATTTCAACGCCCTGTCGAGCTCTTCGGCGCGGGCCATGGCGGCGGTTCTATCGAAGCTTATGAAAGCATTGATTTTCGGATTGAGCGATTCTATTCGACTCAGAAAGAAATCGGCCGTCTCGGTACAGGTGCAATCGCCCGCGGCGATCAAGGCCGCAATTTCCCTCGCTTTCAACTTTTCCAACGACACTCCCATATGAACGGGGAAAGTTATTACGATGATTGTTATTAGTCAATTATTTAATGGATCGGCCGCTCAAGACCAAAAGGTATTGTTGGCGGCCCAGCGACAACCGCAACCATGGCCGTTCCGTCTGTGCCGAATTGGACATTTTACCGCGGGCTTTTCTCTTGACCGAGATATAGCACTCTGTTATGATAGTCGAAAGCGGCCGGGCCGCCAATCAATGAATTCGGCCAACCGGCTTCAAGCGTATCGGAGAACGAAAAAATGGAACAATTGACTGAAATATCGCCGCAAGGTTTCGAAAAAATCGCATTCTATTTGGTCTTTTTCGGCGGCCTCACGATTTTCGCTTTCATCATAAGTCGTTATATCAGATTGTTGGGGAAATTTAGAAAAGACGAGCGGCGGATCGATATCGTCGCTGGACTCGGACGTGTCGCCCGATTCGTTTTCGGTCAGAAACGGTTGCTCGACGATCCGTTTTCCGGTGTGGCCCATTTCGTAGTCTTCTGGGGGTTCGTAATCATCGGTTTCGGGACCATCAATTTTTTCGGCAAGGGGGTCAGCCCGCAATTTCATATTCCTTTGCTGGGGGATGTTTTGCGGACCCCCTTCATGTTTCTGCTTGATCTGTTCAGCTTTTTGGTGATTCTGGGCGTAGTCGGCTTTGCCGTAAAAAGATATGTCGTCCGACCTCAAAGGCTTACGCAAAGCCCCGGAGCGGCGCTGATTTTGGTCTTGATCGCCGGACTCATGTTGTTCGATCTCTTTTCGGACGCCTTTCATATCGTCAGCCGGCAGAATCCGATCGAGGGCGGATTCCTCGTCAATTTCTTAGCCACCCAATTTTGGCATACACCGTCGGAAACAGCCCGTTTCTGGGCGCACTTTTTCTGGTGGGGCCATCTGCTTTCGTTCATGGCGATGCTGAATTATGTTCCATTGGGCAAGCATATGCACGTTTTCACTTCGCTGTTCAACGTCTTTTGGGCCGATCCCAAATCCGGAACCAGGCTTCGAAAAATCGACCTTGAAAACAGCGAATCGTTCGGCGTTGCCAAAGTCGAGGATCATTCCTGGAAAGACTACCTCGATGGCCTTTCCTGCACCGAGTGCGGTCGCTGTCAGGATAACTGCCCCGCCTGGAACACGGGAAAGCCATTATCACCCAAAAACATCATAATGCAGCTGCGTCGCCATGCCGAAAGCAAAGCGGAATATATATTCGCCGGCCGGACCGACCAGTTCAAGGAAGATTTGGTAAAAGACGTTATCACAGAAGAGGTAATTTGGGATTGCACGACCTGTTATGCTTGCCAGAGGGCCTGCCCGCTGCTAATTGAACATGTACCGAAAATAGTTGATTACCGCCGATCGTTGGTGCTCAACGAAGGGGCCATTTCGCCGCAGGGGGGACTGGCGCTGAAAAACATGGAAAAAGCGGGAGATCCTTGGGGAATGGGTCGATCGGCGCGGGCGGATTGGTATAAAGATCTCGAAATTCATCTGGCGGCCGACAAACCAAAATTCGAATGGCTGTATTGGGTCGGTTGTGCGGGCGCGCTCGATGCCCGTAACATCAAAGTCAGCCGGGCGACGGTGAAAATAATGAACGCGGCCGGAATCGATTTTGCGATACTGGGCGCCGATGAAAGCTGCACCGGCGACTCGGCTCGTAGATTGGGCGAGGAATCCCTGTTCCAAACGCTGGCTGCAGCCAATGTCGAATTGCTGAACAGCCTCGGCGTAAAAAAGATTTTCACCAACTGTCCCCATTGTTTCAATACTCTGAAAAACGAGTATCCCGATTTCGGCGGCGATTATCAGGTCTGGCATGCGCATCAACTGATCGAGGAGCTGCTGAAAAGCGGCCGGTTGAAAATCGACTACTCGAAATTCGGCCGCGATGGTGGTCGGGACAGCGAGATCGTTTTCCACGACTCCTGCTATTTGGGGCGCCATAACGGCCTTTACGAGCCGTCGAGAAACCTTATCGATGCCATCGGCAAACGTATCGAGATGAAAAGAAACCGCGACAACTCGTTCTGTTGCGGTGCGGGCGGCGCCCGCATGTGGCTGGAGGAAACGACTGGCAAAAGAATAAATATCGAACGGACCGAAGAAGCTATCGGCACCGGGGCCAAAACTATAGGAGTCGCCTGCCCGTTCTGTATGACGATGCTGGAGGATGGCATTAAGGCGAAAGATTGCGCCGAATCGCATGCGGTGGTTGACATAGTCGAGTTGCTTGCCAGAGGTATTTGATTTCCGATTTTCGGCGGCTGGGAGAAGCCGGGGGGCGTGATCTATTGATATGCCGAAGATATCGCGCGTTAGATTTCCGAGTTGAGACCGAATCATGCCGGCCGTTCTTTCTATCGAGAAAATCAAACGAAAAAAGGGATTTTACCTGCTGCGGATGGAAAACGGTCCTGCTTTTCCGGTCGATGACGAGCTGGTTCTTAAATATGGGTTGCGGCAGGGAACTCAACTATCGCCGACTCTTCTTGCCGAGTTAAGGGAGAAAGCCGAGTTCCAATATCTCAAGCAGAAAGCGATCGATCTGCTTGCCCGCCGACGTCATTCGGAGAAAGAATTGTTCAGCAAGTTGAAATATACGCCGATCTACGGCCGCCATGCCGAAGAGGTGATAAAAAAGCTCAAAGAGCTCGGATATATCGATGACACCGCTTTCGCCTCGGCTTTGATTCATTCCACTTTGATCGGCGGCGCCAAGGGTAAAATGCTGATAAGAAGGAGATTGCGCCGAAAAGGAGTCCCTTCGCCGGTGGTCGATAAAGCGATGGCCGCCGAACTGGCGGATTACGACGAACTGAAGGCGGCTGCCGATTTGGCCCGAAAAAAAATGAAAAGTTTGAAAGAGATTCCCCGGTTAAAGGCCAAGCAACGACTGGCCATGTTTCTCTCCGGCCGTGGTTTCGACTGGGACACGATCAACGCCGCCCTGCGGGCGGTTTTCGAAGAGAAGGAATAGATGCCGTTTTTCGACGCCGGCGATGCGGCCATATATTACGAAGAAGCGGGCAGCAACCACCCGCCCTTGATATTGCTTCACGGTTACGCTCTCAACGGCCTGATGTGGGAATTGCAGATCCCGGAGCTCGTCCGCAATTTCAGAACGATAACAGTCGATTTGCGCGGCTTCGGGAAATCATCCTGCGGCCCGCGCTGGTCGACGGCGGCGATGACCGAAGACGTTCTTGGATTGATCGCCGAATTGAATATCCGCGGCGCCGCCATACTTGGCTTTTCCATGAGCGGCCCGGTGGCTTTCCGTGTCGCTCTGAGCCGGCCCGACAGAATATCGAAATTAATCCTCGTTTCCTCAATCTTGCCGTCTTCCGGCAAGCCCGCCGGTAAAGCCAAAACGGAGGCGATGAGTCGCGAATTGGAACTGCTTCAAAAAGGCGGCATAGAATTATGGGCCGAGAGAACGGGCATCCGCAACGGCCCGTTGGTGGCCAATATGTTCAGAAGAAACCCGAATATCCGCGGCTTGTGGGATAAAATATTAATGCGTCACAACCCGGATTATCTTCAGACGATGCTGCGCGGCCGGATAGCCGCCGAGCCGGATGGCAATTGGCGGCGAAGGCTATCGGAATTGAATCAGCCGGTGCTGGTGATCGCCGGAGCGCAGGATTCGCAATTTATCGATGCGGCGAAATATCTCGCCCGCCATCTGAAAAATTCAAAGCTTGAAATCATAAATGGCGCCGCCCACATGGTTAATCTTGAAGAACCGGCGGCGGTAACCGGAAAAATAATCGATTTCCTTAATCAAGCGCCCGGGCGACCGGCGGGGAATTTCGGCGTTTAGGGCTTGACAGACACGATGACCTTGGGTAACTTCAAAACCTGTGAAGAGAAATTACAATCAGTATGGAGAGCAGGGATGAAAATATTTCATGCGGTTTTACTTTGTTGTGGGTTGGCGATCATTTCTTGCGCCGGAGGATATAAATTCGTCGATAAAAGCAAGGTCGTCCTCGGCCGGGTGGACGGCCGCCCGATCACGGCGGCGGAAATGGATTCGATCGCGGGGGCGAAAAATGTCATCATCAGCGATACAACCGATGTTCAACTGCTGAAGCAAAACCTGCTGGACAGCCTGATAAATCAGAAACTGATCGATATCCGCGTCGATTCGGTCAAAGCAATCCTTGAACAAGACCGCGCATTTATCGAAATGCGCAACTCCGAGATCGCCAACAACGTGTTCAGGCTCATGTTCGATGGTGAAATCACGTTCAAAATCCAGATGGATTCATCGGAAATCGACTCTTTCTATTCCCAGCATCCCGAGCAATTCATGACGCCGGAACAGGTTCGGGCGGCTCAAATATTGATCTCGATCCCCAAACCCGAAACCGCCGGAGTCAAATCGGCCAAGGCTAAAGAGAAAATCATTGCGGCCAATGAAAAGGAGTCGCTCAAGCGGGCCAAAGCGATTCTGGCCAAAGCCAAAAGCGGTGAAAACTGGGACAGTCTGTGCGCCAAATACTCCGAGGATAAAAACACCAATCAAAAGGGCGGAGATATGGGCCTGATCAGCCGCGGGCGGATGGCTGCCGAATTCGATTCGGCGGCGTTTTCGGCCGAAGTTGGCTCGATCGTCGGACCGGTGAAGACCCGTCAGGGCTTTCATATCATTAAGGTTTCGGAGCATCTCATGCCGACACTCAAACCGCTCGACGCCCAACTACGCGGCACGATAAGGGCCTCGCTGTTCCGCAATCATGAAAAAGAGAAGGCCGACAAATTCGTCGATTCCCTGAAATCGATCGCCCACTATGAATTCAACGAACAGGTGTTGAATCTGCCCGATAGTCTGGTCAAAGCCGACGAATGGGTCATGGTGGTCAATGGCAAAGATACGGTGTTCGCCGACCGTCTTCTGCAAAATCTGCCGAAATTCATGCGGCTCAAAAAATACACGGAGGCCACGCCGGAAATCAAACGCGAATTGCTGCAGGACATGTCGGTCAATAACCTTCTGCGGGCAGCCGGCAAGGATCTGGGATATTATGACAATCCGAAAGTCATCAGCGCCGGCATCGAATTCACCGATAACGAAGCCCGGCGGAAATTGGAACAGATATTGCGCGATACCACCTATCAACCGACCGAGGATGAGGTGAAAGCCTATTACGACCGCTATTTCGAGGAGCGCTATCGGGAAAAGAAACCCCTGAAAGTGCAGCATATCATTTTCCAGGATTCGACCCTGGCCCTTATCATCAGGGATTCGCTGCTGCAAGGGGCCGATTTCAAGGAAATGGCTTTGCGCTATTATCCCGGAGAGAAAGAAATCCGGGAAATCGCATTCGATCTCGGCTATATTTCGGAGCAGGAAATGGGGCCGACCTTCTTCGAGGCGGTCAAACAGCTCGAGGTGGGTCAAATATCGCTTCCCATAAAAACCGTCTGGGGATATCATATAGCCAAGCTCACGGACAAAAGGCAGGACAAAACCATCGATCAGGTAAGGCCGGGGATCAGGGATGCGTTGAAGAAAAACGCCGACAATGCCGTCAAAAAACGAATACTCGACCAATGGCGGGCGTCGGCCAATATTGTCATCGACAACCGGACTCTCGAGAAATACGAATTTCCCGAGGTCATCAAACCGATCAATTTGAATCGCGGAGGCTGATTCCGTTGACTGGGGCCGGGATCGCCGTGAACGAAGCATCACTGAGCTGGAGAGGCGAGCTCTGGCGTAAGGGAATACATCTTTGTTCGTTGCTGATTCCGCTGGGGTATTTTCTATTCAACCCGAGGCAGGT
>CAZHVC010000020.1:0-11373 GCA_964535765.1 uncultured Ignavibacteria bacterium
CCGGAGGTTGGCTTGACAAAGGTATATATGCAATGCAGTTTCCTATTGGAGCAGATGGTTGGAATGCGGAAATCTTTGGCATAACTGTTTCAAAAAGCACCGATAAGACAGCCGCGTGTCAGTGGAACCATGAGAGGCAGATCGGGGAATCGGGCGATGATGATCTACAATCGGAATTAAAAGTACGACGGTCTGCAGGTTCGGACATGCTGCAGCTGCGAAAGGTGATTCAAGGAACTTTCGTAAAAATAACTAAAGGAAATTGACTCATGTCGATACCAGATTATGAATCAATAATGCTTCCTCTCCTGAAATTTACGGGAGACAAAAAAGAGCACTCAAGAAGAGAAGCTGTTGAACATATAGCTAATGTTTTTGGTCTCAGTGAAGAAGAGCGAAGAGAAGTCTTGCCAAGCGGTCGACAATACAAAATTGATAATCGGGTAAGTTGGGCAAAGACCTATCTGAATAAAGCCGGGCTGCTTGATTCGACAAGAAAATCTTACTTCAAAATAACCGATTTAGGGCTGGAAGTTTTGCAAAAGAATCCTCCAGAAATCACTAATAAGTATCTTGAACAGTTTCCTCAATTTATCGAATTTATAAATTTTCGCAAGAAAACGGCGAAAAAGGAAGAAGAAGAAGAAGAAGAAAACATAACCCAGACTCCAGAAGAGCTTATTGAGTATGGCTTTCAAAGAATAAACAATGATTTGGCTTCCGAATTATTGATTCGTGTTAAAAATACATCGCCTCGCTTCTTTGAAAAATTGGTGGTGGAATTATTGATTAAAATGGGCTACGGCGGTTCATTTAAAGATGCCGGAAAGGCAATCGGCCAAAGTGGCGACGGTGGTATCGACGGAATCATCAAAGAGGATAAGCTCGGTTTAGATATTATTTACATTCAAGCAAAGAGATGGGAAAATGTTGTTGGTTCCACAGTTGTGCGAAATTTTGTCGGAAGTTTGGCAGGACAGAAAGCCAACAAAGGAGTCTTTATAACAAACTCGCATTTTTCTAAAGACGCGTTAGACTATGTAAAAACAATTCCGCATTAGGTGATTCTGATTGATGGTGACACTCTCGCCCAATTAATGATTGAAAACGATATTGGAGTGTCCAGAGTAATCAGCTACGACATCAAAAAGATCGATTCTGATTATTTTGAAGACGAATAAAATCGCCCGCCCTCAATCCCGGCACGCCCCGCAATACCGTAGAGCGGAATTAGAAAAACCCCAAATCTTTCTGTCCGCTCACCGGCCGAAAAAATTGATGCTCGCTTCACTTCGTCGTCCGACTTACGCAATGCCCGAGCAGACCGATGGACCTCGAACCGGTGGCGAAAACGGCGATTTTCTGAATTCTCCCCCGATCGATTTCGAATTCCTTCTCCAACCTCGCCCAATATGCCTGTTTTAAGACTTCCGGAAGCTTGTCGAGCTCGTAAGGGTTCCGCTTGTCATAAAGCGGTCTTGATCCGATTCGAAAAGCCGGGCCCAAAATAACTCTCATTTTTTATTCGGCCGACAGGCTTTTCATGGCGCCGGTTATTTCATCGAACAAATCGGATAGCCTGAGCAGGCCGACGACTTTTTGTTTGTCCTCGACAAGCAACGAAAGCGCTTGAGTCTGTATAAACTGATGAATAGCTTCTCCCAGCCCGGCCGAGGCCTCGATACTCTCCTTGATCGGACTCATGATATCCTTTGCCTTGATATCGGCCGCCAGCCGGCAGAGCCGCCCCAAATCAACATCATGCAATCGGAAACTTTCCATCATCGATGACAAATATTCGGCGCTTATGCCAACTTTCGCCAGCGAGCCGCGGTCGCTGATCGCCTGATATTTCGGTTCCAGCGCCCTCAGAAAGGCAAGCTGGCCGATTTTGCCGATTACCTTTCCCTCCTTATCGAGAACCAGAATCGCTCGATGCGGCTGCTTGCCGGAAGCCAGATGTCCTTGTGATTTGTCCAGGGTCAGGATCGCCTGCAGCAAGGTGGCGTTTTCGTCGACCACCGCGTAATTGTCTAGCGGAACCATAAGATCCCGCACGGTTTTCTTGTTCATCCTAACCTCCTCGATAGTCGTATCGCAATTCGGGCGCTATCAAGCCATCGGCCGACGGGGTGCCGTATTCGATCTGTCTGTCCTTGATTAGATTGGCAAAATCAACCGGTCTTTCGACCAGGTAAAGACTTTTGTTCTCGGTAATGACGGCATCGTGCTGCTGGAAGAAAACATCATCAACAGAACCCATGGCGCAAGATAGGTCAGCGTAAGGCGGGATATATTTTTTCATTAACTACCCCGATAATCCTTGCGTGCGTAAAGATAAATGTCCGGCTCGGCTGGCCGTTTCGATTTCTTTTCCTTTGACTTTTCTTATATGCGGATTTCATCGGATTCAGGCGATTGCGCAAGAGCGCCCTTGTCAGGTCTATATTACACTCGATACGGTCTATTGTCAATCGTCGAGAAACGACACTCTTCAGCGGATGAAAAATAGATATATATACCTGACCGAAACAATCCCCACCGATATTATCAGAATCACCTTGATAAGCTTTTCCGGCAGAAACCTCTGCAGGCGCGCTCCCAGATAAATCCCGAGCAGACCGCCGATCCCCATCGACAGACCGAGCAGCCAATCAGGAGCGACTGCGATATGATCCGGGGTCAACAGCGGCATGAAAAATTGGTAAACCAGAATACCGGCCGCCGATGTAACCAGTGTCCCCATTAACGCCGCCCCGGCCACCGTGTAAACGGGCAACCCGAAAATGGCCACCAAAAAAGGCGAGATTATCGCTCCTCCGCCTATGCCGTAAGCCCCGCCGATTACGCCGACGATTAAGGCAAGCAAAAACAAAGAGATCGAGGATATTCGATACTCCCGCTCCTGGAAATCGTAAACGATCATTTGCCGATCGGCACGCTTGACCATGACTTCCTGATTTTTGCCTTCCTGCATGCCGCTGTTGGTTTCCTTTTTGGTCATTATCCCCTGAATTAACCGCAAACCGACGTAACCAAGCACTATGCCAACGAACAATTTGAATATTCGGGGATCCGAAAACAGATAAACCCGAATGAAAGCCCCGATAAGCAACCCGGGCAGCGTTCCCGTTATGGTGGCCATGGCGATCGGCCAGACCATTCTTTTTTCTTTGATATATCGATAGAGGCCGCCGGGGATTGCAAAAACATTGAAAATCAGATTGGTGGGGGAGACTGCCGGCGAATCGAATCCCAGTATGCTGACTTGAAACGGCAACAGCAAGAAAGCTCCGGATAGGCCGCCGGTTGAAGTAAAAAAGGAGATGACCAAAGCCACCAGCCCGGGCAGCCACCAGTATGTTTCGACTCCGCTTACGGGAAAAGTAATCATCGCCTTCGGCGGCTCCGCCGGTCTATCACGCGCAGAACCGCCGGCCAATTCTTAACCGAATCGCCGAGCATTGTCAAGTTTTGTCGCTGAATATTTCTAGGGCAGGTTTCGGCCGCTGCCAACTATGGCGCCGAGTCTCCACCAGATAGTGGGCTTCGCCCGATTGCCTGAATCAGCTTGTCATTGCCGAAACGAACCGGCGGCGACGATGAAAATCGACGATTATTTTGGTGCCGACCCCCGGCTCGGATTCGATTTTAATGGTGCCGCCATTTTCCTGGACTATCTTGTTGGCGATAAATAGCCCAAGACCGGTACCCTCGGCCCCCTTGGCGGAGAAAAAGAGACTGAACGCCTTGTCGCGGGTTTCCCTGTCCATCCCTATGCCGTTGTCGATTATCTCGAACCGAATCTGATCCTGTTCGCCGACCACCCTGATCGTCACCTCATGTCTGCTCTTTGCCTTGTCCACCCTGCAGGCATCAAGGGCGTTTTCCAGCAGGTTGACCATCATCGAGCGGACAGCCTTGAGATCGGCCTCGAAGTCGCCTGTTCGGCAATCGGCCTCGATTTTCAGCTCGATTCGATGCTCGGCCATTTTGGGTTTGATTATCGATTCGATTTCGCCGAGAAAGGCGCCGACATCGATAATCGTCCATTCCGGCTCGCGGTCCTTAGCGTAGTAGAGGATATCGAGCACCATGCTGCGGATACGGGAAATGTTTCTTTGGGCTATTTCCCAGCCCTGGCGGATTCTTTCGCCGTTGTTCGTTTCGAGGCCTTTGTTGACAAGATATGTTGCCCCGTCAAGGCCGTTCAGCAGGCCGCGGATTCCGTGCGAAATCGAACTTATCAGCAGCCCGGTTTGAGTGAGTTTGTCCTGAAGCTGCCTTATCATCGTGATATCCGTGCTCATCTCTATCACGCTTTCGATTTCGCCGGATTGATTGCGGATCGGCGCCGTTACCACCAGGACGTTCATCGGCTTTCCATCCTGCCCCGTCACTATTTCCTCGCTCGAATGCGGCCGGCCGTCGGCGAATGTTTCCTGTACCATGCAGGGCGTGCATTCCCGCAGGCGATGCTTGTAAACTTTGTAGCATTTTTCGCCGTAATGGCAGCCGAATACTTCGCGGTGCAACCGGTTTGCCTCTATTATCCGTAGCTGGCGATCCTGAATAGATATAAAACAGGGGACTTCCTCGAAAAGCTGTCGCAAACGTTCCTGACTGAATCTGAGTTGATTCTGGAGCGAATGCAGTTCGGTTATATCGGTCGACATTTCCATCACGGCGGCGATATTGCCGGAATCGTCGAATATCGGGGTGGTGTTCACCAAAACCCAGATCGATCTATTCTCGAGATTGGTGACCAACTCCTCGCTTTCATGACGTTGCCCGTCTCGGAAAGTGCGTTCGATCGGGCATCTTTCGCATTTGTCCGGCCGCCTCTTATACATCTGGAAACAATGGCGCCCCTCGAATTCGCCGAATTCACGGACGAAACGGTCGTTGGCCTCGATTATACGAAAATCGCGGTCCTGCACCGTGATATAGCAGGGCATCGATTTGAAATATTGCTGATATGATTCCATGCTTTCAGCCGCCGGAATATCCGCTCGATCAAGATCGATGCGGGATATTGAGTATCTTGCGCACCGTCAACAACAACCTTTCTTCGTCTATCGGCTTGTCGGCATACCCCTCGGGTGGAGCAAACGAGTTGTCATAAATCAACTTACGCAACTCCGGCTGCCCGCTGATAACGAATACGGGCAACTTGGTCAATTCTTGATCTTTCCGTATTTCCTCGAAAACCTCCACGCCGCTTTTGCCGGGCATGGAAAGATCGAGAGTCATCAGGTGCGGTTTCCGCTGCCTGAGCAAGGAGATCGCTTCATCTCCGTTAGATGCTTTCAGTACCGTGCCACCATTGTCCTCGAACACCGCCGCAAGGAAGGTAACCATGTCCGGCTCGTCGTCGACGACAAGTATGGTGTAACCCTTCAAGAAAGCATCGCCGCCTACGGCAGGCACCGCAACCATCGGCTTCTTCTCGATAACCACCGCATTGGCCACCAATTCGCCGACCAGCGAAACTTTCATGTTCAGTTTGTAGTGACGGATCAGGTCAGACAAAGCATCGACGCAATTGTGACAAGCGGTGGCCACGATTTTCGCCCCGGTCGCTTTCAGCTGTTCCGCCTTTATCCTGGCGGCCTCCAGACGCCGCTTCGAATATTCCGACATCGACATGGCGCCGCCGCCGCCGGAACAGCACCAATTGTCGGCTCGGTTTGGATACATTTCCCGATAATCCATGACGCTTTGCCGAAGCAGATAGCGCGGTTCTTCGGTGATCCCGCCGCTGCGCGCGTAATTGCAGGGATCATGATAAGTCACCGGTTCTTTATTCAGGTTTTTGTCAAGCTTGAGCCGTCCGCTTTCCACATAATCGCAGACTACTTCCAAAAAATTGAGTATCGGCTGCTTGATGATGATTCCCGACCAGTTCGGCGATTCCCATTTGGTGGCCCGATAGCCGTGTCCGCACTCGGAGGTGACCAGCATCTTTCCGTTCAACCGCTGCACGTTTTCGAAAACGAGTTTGCCCATATGGCCGCCCAGAGCGTTGTCGCCCGAAAACAAACCGAAGTTCGTGTTGTCCCAGCCCTTGGCGGGCAGCGTCCAGCTTTCATCGACGGCGTAGAAAATCTTGGCCGCCGCCAGCAGGCTCATCGGCGCATATTTGACCTCACGCGGATTTATCACATAGACGATGTTGCATTCGGGAATATCCATCGGCATTCGGGCGTCCGGATCGCCCAGCTCGTTTTGCAGCTCTTCCGACAGCCAGTCGATCGTTTCGCGATATTCCTCGTCGGTGACCCCCATCTGGTTGCCGATTTCCCACTGATCCTTGTTGACGTCAAGAATCCCCTGGGGGGCTATTTTCAGCTCCGTCAATATTCCTCGGGCGGTGCGGATAATCAGCGCCTTATCCACACCCATAGGGCAATTGAAAGTGCAGCGGCGACACATGGTGCAACTGCCGAAACAGATATCTTTCAATTCCTCGAGGTCTGCATCGGTCGAAATATCTTTCGCGCCGACCCATCCCGGCAGTATTCTGCCCAGCCAATCGAAATGCTTTTTGTATATTTTCCTGACCCTGTCGGCCTTATATGCCGGCGACATTTTGGGATCCTTGGTGGCTTGATAATAATGGCAGGTTTCGGTGCAATTTCCGCAATGCACGCAGACCCCCATCGAAATGATCGCCTGCCGATTCATTCTCTTCCGAAACAGTTCGATCGCCTTGATCGCCCTGGCCGATTTTATCAATTCCGATTTATGCGCCATGATCTTGCTCCTTAATTGGCTTGACCGGTAGCCCGCAGGCCGCTGCGGTCATGAATTTTGGGATATACACCGCGATGCCCGAGATGCTTGCCGAGATAATAGCGGGAAAAAGGCCACAGCAGATAATGCGAAATCTTGCTGAACGGCACATAAATCAGGAAAAAGGCCGTCAAAGCGAAAAAGCCGACCAGCATCCAGTAATTGTCGTTGGCGGCGGCCCAGAACGCGAAAAACAGCCAGATTTCCAACAAAAACAAAGAAAAGTAATCATCGGGGGAACTGATCGCCCGCATCGAGGCGAAAGCTATCCGGCGAACGATCCTTATCAAACCGGCGATCAAAGCCAGACCGATAATCGTTCTCGCCGGAATTACCGCTACGGCGCTTTCCATCACCTGCGGCCAGTAAGGGATAATAAACGAGATCACGATCGCCGCCAATACGCCGAGATGAAAAAGCGCGAATTCGACATACTTGTACGGCTTCTTGGAGCTGCTTTCCATCGACCACGGCATGGCTATCGTCGAAAACGAATAAATGATACCTGCTCTATGGTTCCCCTTGGCTGGGGTTTTTTCGACGAAAGGCTTGAATCGCATGATCCAGATGACTTTCGAAATATAGACTATCGCCATGATCGACAGGGCGAAAATCTGCACTTGGTCTTCCAGAATCTTGAGAAATTCATCCATGTTGTTGCCTTTCTTCCCGTTTATGTAAAAATCGAGTACGCCTCTGCAGTTTCGACAGCAAGCCTTAATTCAATCCGCTTTCAACCCTTTCAATAGATAAGTCAGATCGTGAGGATTGAATTCTCCCTCGATAAATGCGAATATGCGCTTGTCGCATTCATCGGGGAAATTCTTTTTGGTTCCGCTGATTATGATCTTGGCGAACGGTATCCGCGGGTCTTCTCCGATATGTCTGGCCAAATCAAGACAATTGATCGACGGCGAATCCGAATCGATCACCACGAAATCCGGCCGGAAAGTCTCGATAAGCATCGAACAACGATATTCGCTGTTGGCAAGAGCGAGGTTAAAATCGATACTTTTTTCGGCCTTTTGGATAGATTCTTTGACTTGCGGACTGTCCGTCACCACCAGAATATTCGGTCGCTGGCCGTGAACGACCCGGTAATAGTCGCAATCGGCGCAGGTTTTATTGCAGAACAAACCGGCGAAACCGGCGTTTTTCGGTAAATCGCGCATTTCATAGCAGCGCAAAGCCCGCGACCGGAAAGCGATACATTTCAAGCACCCTTTTTTGACCTTGCCGCCGACAGCATAATAATCCCAGCAAAACTTATAGGGTTGTTCCGGTTTTTCCTCGGCCGCCGACAACGCAAGTTCGCCGGACTCCATGATCGACAACAGGGCCGAACGATGAATCCGGAAATGGCCGCCGGGTGTGCGGCTGGCGGGAATCCTGCCCGCCTTGACCCATTTCAAGACTGCATCCGGGGTGACCGAGCAGAGTTCGGCTGCCTGACCGGTGGTGACGAATTCTTTTTGCGCCTTTTGAGCCATCTCGTAATTTCTGGATTTTATGTATTTTATCGATTCCCTGATTAATTTAAGTCTCGCCTGATATTTGTCAAGTTATTTTTTTCACAATATTTGGTCCGGACTTCGGCCAAGTAAGGAATGGATCATCACCTGCCTGCAAAATAAAGACAATCGCCCGCCCGAAATCGCTTGAAATTTCCCGGCCCAGAGGATAATTTCGGATTGTCAACTGGCAAAGGAGAGGTGGATCATGGCCAAGAGAATATTGATTGTCGATGACGAAGCTGATATCCGGACTTTCTTATCGGTTTTCCTAAGTGATAACGGCTATCAAACCGAAACCGCCGAAGACGGCGATATCGCTCTCGATAAGGCAAAGGCAACAAAACCAGACCTCGTTACCCTGGATATAATTATGCCGAATCAGACGGGTGTGAAATTCTATCGCGAGCTTTGCAAAGAAAAGGAGCTATGCAAAATACCGGTCATAATCCTCAGCGGAGTCACCAGATATAAGGAATTGTTCGCCCGTGATCATGCGACGATGCCCAAACCGTTTGCCTTTATCGAAAAACCGATCGATCGCGACGAGCTGCTGAAGAAAATAAAGCAGGCTATCGGTTGAGCGTGGTTGTTGAAGGCGGTCATTTCGTGGCAGTCGGCCGCCAAGCGGCGTGCCGCAAAGCCCGATTTCTCCGACGCTTTGGTCGATTCCCCCTGAATGTGCCGCTCATGATATATGTTATTTTTCGGTTTGCGGCGAAAAACGCCTGCGTCAATGACGATCTAATTGTGAAAAAAATAACGAAATCTGTTGACTTCCGGCCGGTGGTAAAATAATATCCGTCTTGGAGAGGCCGGCTGATTTCGGCTTATTCCGGGTAACCGTTTCAACAAGGAGATCGCCCGTGGCTCAATACACCGTCCTTGAACCCGACCTGAATTTCATAAAGGAGATCAAAAAATCAGGCGGGGCAACCCTCAAAAAATGTTATCAGTGCGCCACCTGCTCGGTTGTTTGCAATCTGTCGCCGGCGGATCGGCCGTTTCCTCGAAAAGAGATGATTTACGCCCAATGGGGCCAAGTCGATAAACTCGTCGGCGATCCCGATCTCTGGCTTTGCTATCAATGCAACGATTGCACGACACGCTGTCCCCGCGGTGCCCGCCCCGGCGATGTGCTGGCCGCAATCAGAACTTACATATACAAACACTATTCATTCCCGCGCTTTATGGGCAAAGCTCTCGCCAGCCCGGCGGCCTTACCGCTGCTTTTGTTCGTTCCGGCGTTGGTCATAATCGCTTTGATGCTGGCCTATACGGGCGCCGATTTCAGTTTTATGAATCGGGAAATCAGATTCGGGGAGTTCATTCCTCACGGCTGGATAGAGGGGTTGTTCATCAGCGGCAACGTTTTGATATTCGCCTTCGCTTTCATGGGTCTCTTGCGATTTTGGAATTTGCTCGGTAAAAATTCTCCGGTTCCTCGGCGCAACGGTTTTATGCCAAGTCTTATCGCCACTATCAAAAGTATTATCAGTCACTCCAATTTCGCTAAGTGCGAGGCGAACCGGCCGCGCTACTTTGCTCATATACTGGTGTTTTTCGGGTTCCTGGGAGCGATGGCCACCGCCGGTCTGGCGCTTTTGGCGATGATTTTGATCGATCTTGATCCGCCGATTCCACTTTCCCACCCGATAAAATGGTTGGGGAACGCTTCCGGTTTTGCCGGAGTGGCCGGTCTGGCAATCATGATCGGCCGAAGGTTGACCGGCAAAGACAAAGTCGGCGCCAATGGTTATGCCGACTGGCTTTTTCTGATAATGCTCCTTTTGGTATTTCTTACCGGACTGCTGTCGCAATTCTTGCGTCTGGCTGAATCGCCGCTTTCGGCCTATTCGATATATTTCATTCACCTGCTGGTAGTGTTTTTCCTGCTTTGGTATGCGCCCTATTCCAAATTCGGCCACATGTTCTATCGCTCGATCGCCTTGGTGCATGCCCGCAGTATCGGCAGGGAAGCTGGCAAATAGCTTTTTACCGCGGTAAAATATCCGGCGGCTTTCGTTATTTCATTAATAGCGCAGGCGATTTGATAATCTCCTTGCCCGGCGGCCGGAATTCGAATTCGCTGCTAATTCAATCGAATTATTCGAAAACATCGGTCTTAGACGGGCGATAAAATTTTCGTTTTGTCCGCTTGCCGCGGACATAGGGAATCGAGGTCTCGATCGAATGCGGCTGGCAATCGGGCATTGTCAGGATCAGCGGTATGGCGCCGCTTGTAAACGATATAAAAGATATGGCAGCCCGGGTGGAGAGGTTCAGATAGGTGTAGGCGATCACCGAAGTCCGGTCGATTTCCTGATCGATTCTTGGCTGCGGCGGGCGTATCCGGAAAAAAATCCAGGCTATGTCGGATCGTTGTCGAAACCGGCTTTGCCTTTTATTTTTTCCACTGGATATTTGCGTTCGTTAAGTTCTATTTTTTCCTCGATTGCCTTCAGCAGGTCGAATCCGACCACCTGAGACATCCTGATCGCATAAATCAAAATGTCCGCGGTTTCTTCCCTGATTTTTCTTTTTGCCGTCGCCGATAGGTTATCGGCAGCCGATTCTTCGAGTGTCAGCCATTGGAATATCTCCATCAATTCCGCGGCCTCGACCGCCGCCGCCATGCTCAGGTTTTTCGGGTTGTGGAACTTATCCCACTCCCGAACGGCGCAAAAGTCCTTGATTCTTTTGCCTATTCTGTCAAGTTCATTTTCCATATGAAACAGCGAATCTTTCGAAAGACCGCAGCGTCTTGTTCAGATGCGTCCGGTTATGGGCATCGCTGATAAACCAAGCCTCGAAACCCGACGGCGGTATAAAGACTCCGTGATTCAACATGACCCCGAACAAGGCCGCATAAAGCTTCATGTTCGATTTGCGGGCGGTGGCGAAATCGATGACTTTTTCGGCCGAGAAATAGGGCGTGAAAAGGCTGCCAACGCGGTTGATCGTCAGTGGAATTTTTCTCTCGGCGGCGATCGCTTCAAGCGATTGCGTGAGTTCAATCGCATAATTTTCAAGCTGCTTGTAGATCCGGCTGCTTAAGGTTTTCAGC
>CAZHVC010000021.1:0-11305 GCA_964535765.1 uncultured Ignavibacteria bacterium
GGCCAACGTATCGCAGATTATCGTTTCTTCAGCCCTGATATTTGCCGCCGTGACAAAACCGAGAATAATCGCAGCGATTATCGCTTTCGCCTGCGCCTGTTCCAACCAAAACAAAGTGCACCTGCTCTCATTTCCCGAACGCCGTAAATTTATAAGCTGATCAGCCGGGGCGCAACGCCAAAAGGTGATTCGATCGATGAGCGAATGAGATTATCGGTTGAAACCGACTATCTTTGCGGAGTCAGTTCCGCCTCGATTTTCAGGCTCTTGCCTTTTTCGACAAATATCCGTTTTTCGTAAGTCCGATAGGATTCGAGCCTGATCGTGATCAAATGGCGGCCCGGAGCAAGCTTCGCCGGCGCACCGTTGGTTTTTCCATAATCCTTGAAATCGACGGCGAAAATTGCGGGTGGCGTCGAATTGACGGTTACCAGACCATATTCGGAAATATCTTGATCGGGATAATCAGCCGCAATAGCCGCCGGCGTCGGCGATATGTTCGATTTTGCGGCTTTCTTGACTGCTTCTTTATCCGACGATTTTTTGGCCGCTGTTTGCGGGCGATCCGGGGTCGGCCTTTCAGCGGCCGTTGAGGATGTTGGCGGCTTTACGGCGGCTTGCCCGCCGCCCTCCATGACACTTCCTTTGCCGCTCTGCTCCGCCGTCTTCGATTCTGCCTCCACCGCCGCCGAATCGGCTTTCGATCGTTCCTTGCCGAAAATACCGCGGAGCCCGAAAATCGATAATACGACGGCGGCCGCAGCCACCACCAGTCCAAGATAGGCGAATCGGGTTTTCTTTAATTTCGGCTCTCTGGCGCCGCTTTCTATTACGATCTGCCCCGAACGTAGCTTATCGAGATATGTCTTGGCCGTTTTGTTCGTCCGGTCGAAACGCAGCACGTTTTCGAATTCACGGGTGGCGTCGGCAAGCCGGCCATGGCCGAGATTCATCAGATACAGCGCTTTTTCCGTGTGTTTGGCGATCCTGTCGGACCGCAACTTCTCGGTCGTACGGATTGGATTCTTGACGAACTCGGTCATCAATTTCCGCGGCGCCGGGATGACGAAATCCTTGAGTTCGTTATCGAGATCAGCCGCCAAAAGTTCCGCGTCCTGATACCGCCCTTCTATATCCTTATGCAGACACTTCCGCACGATCGAATCCAGCGACGAAGTGACATCGACCCGCAGTTGCGCCAGATCGGGAACCGATGCCGAAATTATATTGGTGATCATCTCTTGATAGGTGTCGCCTTTGAACGGTCTTTCCCCGATGATTATCTCGTAAAGCACGATCCCAAGCGAGAAAATGTCGCAGCGATGATCGATCGGCCTGCCGGCGGCCTGCTCCGGCGACATATAGGCCGGCGAACCGATCATCTGGCCGGTATCGGTGATCGAAAGATCGGTGTGGTCTTTGGCGATACCGAAATCGGTGATAAGTATCCGGCCATCGGTCGACAGCATGATATTGGCCGGCTTGATATCCCGGTGGATCAAGCCGTTGTTGTGCGCGTATTTCAAACCGTTGGCGATTTCCCGCCCTATCAGCAGCGCCGCCTCGAGCGGCAGACGTTTCATTCGGGTCATCATCTGTTTCAGATTCTGCCCCTCGATATATTCCATGGCTATAAAATACTCGCCGTCCACCGAGCCGTAATCGATTATTGAGACGATATTTTCATGATGCATGGTGGCCGCCCGTTTGGCTTCCTTTTCGAATCGGGCGACGAAATTTTCGTTGGCCGTGAGATGGCGATGCATCACCTTGAGGGCGACCGGTCGTTCCAACGAAAGCTGCGTCGCCTTATAGATACTGGCCATGCCGCCGCTGCCAATCAATTCTATCACTTCGAAATTGGCAATCCGCTTCCGCGCCTCGATCGCCGTCGACATAAGCTATCCGCTCCCATGCTTTCAAGTTCAGGCATATCAACACGACCTGCCCGCCGATTCGGGCTCGTATCGCTTTTATCGACAGCAAATCGGCGAATGCTTAATCCAAACGATACGACTATGAATCCAGAGGCCGATTTGCGCTTTTGATTATGGAGTGAGCGACCTGATGAATCTCTCGGTATGCAAAGCGGTGCGCTCATCGCCTATCCGGCGAAGACACTCGATATCGCTTATGAGCTGGTTCAATTCAACCACCGAACTGACTTCGTAGGAAAGCTCCAGCTCCTGCAGGTCGATATTCCGACGGGTGAGATTTTCTCTTATATGTAGATATTGCTCGCATTGGCCGGTCAGGCCGTCGAATATTCCCGATAGCGGCTTGGATAATCCGAACAGATAATAGCTGCCTCCGAAAGTCGGTCCTATAACCGCCGGATGCGTTTTCAGCAGAATGAAAGTCGCCCGCAGCATCGATTGCGTCAGCATCGGGCAGCAAGACCTGACCACGGCTATTTGACGGAATCCCTTGTGGAACCCCCAATCAAAGGCGCTTATGGCTCTGGACGCGCCCGAACCAACCGCATTTCCGATTATCCGAACCCGGGACAGCCGGCGCTTTATGTTTGCGTTTTCTTCTTCGCGCCTGAACAATTCAAGCATCTCTTTAACCTGATCATCACCGCCCACCTTGTTCGTGTGGATAGCAAAATCACTTCCCGGAACCATCAGGCAGATCGCCAGGGTATCGAACAACATCGCCCGATACAGATAATCGGCTTTTTTCAATCCGAGAATTTCGACAATCCCCTCGGCCGCCGATTCCTCGGGTTTGTGATGCATTATAATGATTAAATTTTTATTCATATCAGCGCCCGATCGATTCCGACCGCAACAACCATGATGAATTTATAAAATGAAAGTGGTATCCGCAATATCAAGAAATGAACAGCAATAAAAAAATGGCGGTCCCGCCCGCTCCGGCTACCGTTTTCGCCCCGCCAGCATAAGAAGCCGCTCGTGGGAACAGCGGCCGACGAGATAATAATCGCAGCCGCCTGCGGTCCAATTGATATATCTGGCGTCGCCGGCACCGCCTCTCCGATAAAGATACTCCCCGCAGGCAATCGTCGACACTTGGCCCGCTGAGCGGCACTTCTCGGGCACGATAAAAAGCATATATTCGATCGGGTCGGCCTCGTAGATCGCACAGGTTGACGGTCCGCCGCCGATTTCCGTTACACAGACTCCCGCTAGTTCTATACCAGGGCCAAAATCGCCGGGCACGCTGACCCGGTGGCCAAGTTGCCGGTAAAAATATTCCTCGGCCTCGTGCGGACGATTCGTCCTTATACCGTCGCGGGGAAACTCTTCCCGATACTCTTCATACTCGTGCAACACCAGCCGCGCCACCGCCGATCCCTCATTGAAATGCCGTTGACGCGCGGCAAAAACGAAAAATGCGGCGGCCGCCGCCACCGCCGCCACGCCAAGCAATCGAACCCTGTCATTAAGCAACTTCTCCAGAAACGCCGGCCTTGGCAGACGGCCCGAGGCATCGGCTTCGCTCAGGGCGAGGATTATCGAATCACGAAGCTTCGCCGGCGCCGATATTTGATTCGCCGCTTCGGCCACCCTTTCTTTAAGCATCGCGATACCGGCGAAAGCATACTCGCAACTTCGGCAGCGGGCAAGATGGCCATCGACCGCCTGCCGGCGATATTCGGACAGCTCATCATCGAGGCGAAGATGCAGCAGCCTTTCGTCGAAAAGGCACGCCGAATACTGATCTTTGCCTGCCTCATCCATCATGTTCTTTTATCGACTTCTATCGGGCGATTAATCAACCCAAATTCAGCCAGGGAAACCATTCCGACAAGACCCCCGATAAATATCCGAGGGAACCGCTGAATATCAACAAGCCTATGGCGATCAGCATGACGCCGCCGGTGATCTCCACGGCCCGGAAATGCCTTTTGATCACCGTCGAGACCGAGGCAAAGGCATTAAACGCAATCGCCGTCAGCATGAATGGTATGGCCAGCCCAGCCGAATAAAACGTCAGCAGCAACACACCTCTGCCGACCGTTTCCTCGGCCGCCGCCAGCGCCAGAATCGCCGCCAAAATCGGCCCGATACAGGGAGTCCAGCCGAACGCAAAAGCGAAACCCATGAAAAACGAGCCGACCAGCCCTATTTTTTTCGATCCGATATGAAGTCTTTTCTCGTAATTGAGCCATTTGAATTTGTAAAGACCGAGAAAATGAATGCCGAGGATAATTATCAGCGCCCCGCCGATTTTGCTGATCACTCCCGAATAATCGCGCAGTATCGATGACACGAAAGTCGCCGATGCCCCCAGCGCGATAAACACGGTCGAAAACCCGAACACGAACAGAAACGAATTGAGCAACACGCGCCGGTTGATCTTTCGCTCCTGTTGGCGGAGTTCGTCGATCGTCAATCCCGATATGAACGACAAATAGCCGGGAACGATCGGCAGCACGCAGGGTGAAATGAACGACAGAATCCCCGCTCCGAACGCCGTGATGAGGCTGATTTCCCCCATATTTCTCCTTTCGCAACAATGTTAACGACCCGCCGTTAGCGGCCGGTTCCTGTCTATGGATAATAATCGTGGTATATATAGAACTTCGTCGGCAGGTGAATCAATCGATAATTGACGCGCCATGCCCCGGCTAAGGCCGAATCACCGAACTGATTATTTTTCTGATTTCTTCAGCGGATAATTTTTCGATTATTTTTCTGGCGAGTTTTTCGGAAATCGCCTCGGCCAGCCTGTCGATATCGACGCCGGCCGATCCCACCGTTTTCTCTTTAGGTATCAAACCGGCGTCTTTTTTGAACTCATCGAGAAATTGCCGATATTTTCCCTCATCCTCCGATACGGACACTCCGATATCACCATACGACACCGGCGCCGAGGCCGCTTGAACCGGATCCCCCGCCGATTGCCGAGCCGTAAGAGATTCCTCGGACCTGGACTTATCGATCTCCCGTTTCATTTCGTCGATAAACCAGCTGTAGTCCTCCGGTACATTGCGTTTGGCGGCCGGTCGTGCGTTTTCGGCGTTTATCAGGCCGTATTGATCCGTATCTATCGTCAGGCTTGAATCATCGAGATTGATCTTCCGCGAGGCCTCGTTCATATCCGGAGCTTGACTCGAAAGCGATTCCCAGTCGAGACTGAAAGGCGCTCCCATTTGCTTTTCCTTATCCGGAATATCCCTGGCCAAACCAACCTGATCCGCCGTCTGCTCCGCACCAGCTTTTTTCAATCTGGGGCCGTCTTCGCTTTCCTGATCCACTATCCGGGTGACCCGCATCGTATCGGATACACCGAGGAATTTTTGCACCACCCCGAGCAGTTCCCCGGCCGCGAAAGGCTTGTTGATTTTCCCCCGGGCGCCGCACAAATTGATTTTGTCGAAATAAGATTCGTCGTTTTTGCCCACCATCAACAACACCGGGATACCGCCGGTCAGCGGATCGCCCGACAATTTTTTGCACAACTCGATACCATCTAAGCCCGGCAAATCCAGACCGCTCAAGATCAGGTCCGGCTGCTCGACTTTAGCGAACTCGGCGGCCGCAAGACCGTCGTCAAGGCAAGTGACGTCATAACCACCCTGCCGCAAAATCGAATCGGCAATCCCCGCCAAAGCCGCTGACGATTCGACGATCATGATTTTTTTCATCTCTCCGGCCACCTTCCATAAATATCAATCGGCCGCCGACCATTCCCTCGGCATTTGCCATTTTTATTTCTTGGCCAGTCGATTCGAAGCTTCCTCGAGCACTTTCTTCTCGTGACGTGTCAGATTGTCATAGCCGACTTTGTTGATCTTATCGAGAATGGCGTCCACTTCCTCCATCAGTCGATGTTCCTTTTCGACTTCACGCCAGTGCCGCTCCATTTTCTTGCGCTTGAAATAGCGGGCGATTCCGGAACCGAAACCGCCATGCCCCAAGCCGCTTTTCAAATAAAGATACCCCACCAGCATGCCGCCAAGATGAGCGAAATGGGCCACATGACTGTTGGGATTCATCGACAGAATGAACTCCAGCAGGGCCATGCCGATCACCATGTATTTGGCGGGAACGGGAATCAAAAAATAAAGATAAATCATCCGATTCGGGTAAGTCATGGCGAACGCCGCCAGAATGCCGTAGATGGCCCCGGAGGCCCCGACTATTGGAATCGTCGAATTGGGCTGCAACGCCACGTTGAACAAACCGCCGCCGATGCCGCAAATGAAATAATATTTCAGAAAAGCGCCGCTGCCCCATTCCCGTTCCAGATCCGACCCGAACATCCACAGGATGAACATATTCATCAGGATGTGCATCAAGCCGCCGTGAAGAAACATATAGGTGAAAAGCTGCCAGATAAAAAGCCTGCTCCAGACCAGACGCGGCACCAAACCCAGCAGGACGCTGAAATCGATCGGCGTCAGCAACAGCAGAAGATAGACCGCTGCATTGGCCAAAAGCAAAGTCTTGACGACCGGCGGAACAAGGCCTCCACCAGCTGAATATTCCCGAAAAGCACTCATGAAAATCGATCGTCAGATACGCTATCTATGAATCGTCCATTTATAAGATAGACGGCACGATTTCTCGAGCATCGCCGCCACCGAACAATACTTTTCAAGCGACAGATCCACCGCCCAACGGACGTCCTCGTCCTCCACATCCGGACTCCAGAGATCGAACATAATATTCACCACTTCCAGTACGTGCGGCTCGCTGGAGGCCCGTTCGCCATGAAGCGTAATTGTCAAATCTTCGATCGTGCGTTTTTTTCGGCCGAGAATCGTCACCAGATCCATGCCGATACAGCCGCCGAGGGCGGCGAGCACCGCCTCCATCGGCCTGGCTCCCTGATTCTGCCCACCATGCTCCACCGCGGCATCGAACACTATTTTATTCTCCGAGCCGGTTTTGGCGGTGAATTTCAATCCTTTATTCCAGCTCAATTGGGCATCGACAAGCTTCGGAATTTTGACGTAAATCCCCTTCAAGGCCGCTCCTATAATGTTTACTGCCAATATATAGCATCGGCAGAAATGCCGCAAGCTTTTCCACGATTATCGATTATCCGCAGAGATGACAGGAAATGCCCGCCGCAAGCGTTGCAAAAACAAGCCGCGGCGGGCACGAAAATCAATCTAAACGTTTACAGGTCTTTATGTTCCGACAGACTTCAAGTGTTCTTTCAACATGCACCGATCCATCACCACCCGGATACCCGCCCGGCGCGCTTTTTCAGCCGCCGCGATATTCACCACTCCCTCCTGAAACCAGATTATGGGAGTCTTGAGCCGCTCGGCTTCGTCAACTATCGGCTCCACCGTATCCGGTTTGCGAAAAACATCGACCACGTCGATTGCGCCGGGTATCGACATCAGATCCGGATACGACTTTTCGCCGAGTATCTCGGCGGCATTGGGATTGACCGGGACTATCTTGTATCCGGCTTTTTGCAGATATTGAGCCACCCGGAACGAGGGCCGATCCGGCTTATCGGAAAGCCCGACCACTGCGATACGGTTGCCCGGCTTGAGCGCCGCCTCGATATCTTCAATGCGGGCGTAATCGGTCACGCTTGCAAGACCTTATCGATATGCTTGACGATATCTTTTTTCGGGGCGGCGCCAACCATCGTGGATACCACCTCGCCGTTCTTGAAAAACATCACCGTCGGAATCGATAGGATGCGATAGCGCTGGGCTATCGACCCGTAGGCGTCGACATCCAGCTTGCCGACTTTCAATTTGCCGCTGTATTCAGTGGCGATTTCTTTCACGATCGGCGCTATCATCTTGCATGGCCCGCACCACTCGGCCCAGAAATCAATCATCACCGGCACATTCGATTTTATGACTTCCGCATCGAAATTCTGATCGGTGATCGTCAGTAAGTCACCCGTCGTTTCAGCCATTTCATTTCTCCTCACCAAAAATTGATCTTTATGCTTTTCCCTAATAACGGCAGGATCAGTCAAACGGTTCCTGAGGAATTTTCGATTCGAGTTCGGCTACTTTGCGCTCGAGGTCGCGAATCCGTTGTATGTAGTCGGGCAGATTGCTGATTATAGCTTCTATTCTATGGGCCGAAAGCAGTTCTCTGGCGGGATAGCCGAAAACTTTCGATCCCGGCGGAATATCCTTGTGAACGCCCGATTGAGCCTCGACCAACGCTCCATCGCCGATCGTCAGATGGCCGGCGATTCCAACCTGTCCGGCAAGGGTCACCCCGCGGCCCAGAATGCTCGTGCCGGCAAGTCCCGCTTGGGCGCAGATAATACTTCCGGCACCGACCCGGCAGTTGTGCGCAATCTGCACCAGGTTGTCGATAATGCAGCCGGTGCCTATCCGCGTCTCGCCGATAGTTGCGCGATCTATGGTCGTGCAGGCGCCGATCTCCACGTCATCCTCGATAACGACGGTGCCGGCTTGAGGAATCTTGACGAACCCGCTGCCCCGGCGGGCGTAGCCGAAACCATCGGAACCGATAACCGCACCGGCATAGATAGCCACCCGATTCCCGATCACCACGTTGTGCATTATCACGACATTGGGGTAGATGAAGCAATCCTCGCCGATAACGGCGTTGTCGCCGATATAAACGCCGGCATGAATGACGCTTCGCTTACCGATCCGCGATTTCATCCCCACCACGGAGTTCGGCCCGATATAGACATCCGTGCCGATTTCGGCCGTGGCATCGATCCGCGTGCCGGCCTGTATCCCCGATGGTGGCCGCCGATGATCCGGATAGAACAGACGCATGGCCAGGGCGAATCCAAGATATGGGTCATCCATCACCAGAAGGCTGTGCCGGGACGACGTCAATCCCGGCGGAACAATGAGCGCCGCGCAGGGACAATCCGCAATCTTTTTTTGGTATTTCCGGCTGGCGACAAACGAAAGCGTACCCGGCCGCGGATCGTCGAGGGTAGAGAGATCGGCGATATCGATATCCCTGCCCTCGAGTCGGGCGCCGATCTTTTCGGCTATTTGCGACAGCTTCAAAATCATTTTTGCTGTTCGCTCATTTCGGCCAATACTTCATCGGTGAGATCCAGACTTTTCTTGGCGTAGGCGATATTCACCGTGCCGGCATCCAAAACGAGGCTGTAATTGTTTTCGATAGCCACCTTCTCGATAATTTCGAGAATCTTATCGCGAATGGGCTTCGACAACTCCGCCATCCGCCTTTCGGCCTTGCCGTCGGCGCCGAAAGTGGCGTTGAGAAACTGATTGAGGGTATCCTGCTTACTTGCCAAAGCTTGTTCTTTTTCCCTCTTCTTCTCGGCCGAAAGAATCAGGGACTGACCCTCCAGCTCCTTTTGCATCGCTTCGATTTCCTTGCGCATCTGCTCGGCCTGTGCGTTCCACGCCTCAAGCTCCTTGTCGAATTTCGCCTGAGCGTCCTTGTAATCCTGCGACTGGGAAAAAATCCTTTGCGAATCGATGTAGCCGATCTTGACTTCCTGAGCGTTCACCAGAGCACTCATCGCCACTATCGAGAACAGTAAAGTCAATCTCTTCATCTTCACTCCCTTAAAATCCTCTGCCTATCTGGAAATGAGGCCTTAATTTTCCTTTATCTTCTCCGTCGAACGGATAACCGAAATCAAATCCGATCACGCCGATCATCGGGGCCACCACCCGAAAACCGAATCCGACCGACTTATAGAAATGTCTGTAAAAATTATCCCTGAATTCCCGACCCGACAAATAGGCGTTGCCGGCATCCGCAAAAAGCAACACGTAAAATTGCTGCTCCGAAATCGGAACTGTCAATTCCAGATTGTAGATAGCCTCGGCCCGGCCGCCCAGATAGCCGCCGCTCGGCGAACGCGGCCCTACCCGCGAATCGGAATAACCGCGGATAATTCCATCGGGATCAGTCCCTCCCGGAGTGAATCTTTCTGAAAACGGCACATCGCTGTCACCCAGATAAATTCCCTCCATCAATCCCCATTTAGCCTTTGCACCCAAAGTAAATTTCCAGAACGGCGTGTAATAATGCTCGACCAACAACATCTGTTTCCAGTAATTCCAGTTGCCACCCAGGGCGGTGCCGGCAAGTTCACCGGTCCAGGCATAAACTTTGCCGGCCGTGGCGAACTGCGCCAGATCACGCGAATCCCTTTCGACGGTGAGACTCATCGAGGATGTCCGCTGGGGCCATTGCAGTTTATCGACGCTGTAAGGGTTGTCGATATTGGCTGAAACGTAAGTCGAATTGAAATCGAAATACTTGAGCTGCTCAAGGCGATAGCTGGCGTAAACGCGGAAATAGTTGTCCGGCCAGCGCAACCGCCGGCCCACTTTCAGGCTGCCGCCCTTACGCGACTCGGTGAACCAGCCGGAGTATTCGCGATCCTGAATATAGGCGTTTATGCCCAGAGATGTCGGCGTATCGCGGAACCACGGTTCGAAATAGCCAAGGCTGAACGTCTGCCGGCGCGATCCGAAATCGGCATCCAGCGACACCGTCTGCCCGCCGCCGAGAAAATTGGGAACACCCAGGCCGATCGTCCCCACCAGCCGATCCTGCGCCGAATACCCGGCGCCCAACGAAAACTGCCCGGTCGGTTTCTCCTCCACCTTGATAATCAGGTCTATATTGCCGTCGTCGAGCACATTCCAATCGGGAACCACGTTACCGAAAAAATTAAGAATCATCACGTCGCGCAGCGAACGGGTAAGAATCGAACGTTTGAAAATCGTCTCCGGTTTGATCTTCAACTCCCGACGGATTACCTTGTCCTTGGTTTTCGTGTTCCCTTCGATATTGATCAGCTTGACATAAACCGGATTGTTCTCGGTAATCTCGAGTTCCAGATCCAGATGGTGATCCCGAGGCTTTTTATTTTCTTTGATATTGACATACCAGTAACCCTCGTTTTGATACAGCTCGTATATTCCGGCGATAGTCTTGTCGTAATCTTCCTGTTTGTAAACCCGGTTTTCCTTGATTTTAATCGCCGCGGCTATCTTATCGTCGGATAAAACCGAATTCCCTTTCCAGCTCGTCCCCCCGAAATAATATCTTTCCCCCTCCGAAAGGCGGAAATTGATAAACATCTGCCGGCGGTCGGCCGAATACCATATGGAATCTCCTAAGACCACCGCATCTATATATCCTTCGTTTTTGTAAAATTCGACCAGCTTCCGCTTGTCTTCCCTGAATTTTTCGCTGTCGAACGATCCGGAACGGAAAAACGATTTGCGTTTGGTGGAAATCTTGGAACGCAGCTTGTCGTCATCGAAAACCTGATTGCCGCTGAAAGTGATATTCTTGATTTTCACTTTCGGCCCTTCGCTGATCCGAAAAGTGAGGATCGCCTTTCCCTCGATATTCGGATCGGG
>CAZHVC010000022.1:0-11089 GCA_964535765.1 uncultured Ignavibacteria bacterium
AGTCCATGCAGATCCAACCGTTGGAACAGACCGAAATTCGATTGTGCGACCGCCCATAATATTTGAAAGTGAACGGCAGGTTGATGATCGCCCGGCTGTCATCAGTGAGATTCAGATTGGTCCCGCCGTTGGTGCGCGCATCAAACCAGTTGAATGTCGGCCTTTCGGAATACGACACGTCCAGATCGTCATAAACGAAGTAACCATAGGCATCTGGTCCTGCCGGATCGGAAGTTGCGACCTGGCCAATGGTAAGGTTGTAACTTGCCTCGAAAACTCCGCCCTCTGCCGTGGTGATACTTAATTTGAACGGAACCGATTGCCCCTTGAAAGCCGCCGGATCGACGATAACCGTAAATGGATCAAGGCTATTGCGGACCGTATCGCCGATATCGATCGGGCCGTAATAACAGACTTGAGGCAAGACCCGAACATAACCATAAGTCGTCGAAATCGTTGCCCGAACATCGCCGGCATCGAGATGGCCGAAGTTGTTGAGGGCTAAGGCAACGGTGGCGGTATCGCCAGGATCGAGCCGGTTATTGCCCGAAATCGTGGCGCCGGTTATTCGGAAATTCGGGGCGACGATCGAAAGCGGCATGAAAGTCTGCCAGCCGACCGTATCGTCGGCCGATCTTATATCAAGCCTGAGGGTGGCCACTTCGCCGTCTTTGGCGGTCGGGCTGACTCCGATTATGTAGTTGTCATCACATACGGCGCTGTCACCGGGGGCGATATCGCCATAACCGGCCGTGCCCCGATGAACGGTCACCAGATTGGCATCGACAGCCACAATATCCGCTTCGACGTCGAAAGCGGTACCGGAAATTCCGGAGTTTTTCAGTAGTACGGCAAGTTCGATAGTCTCGTTCGGGCTGGCCACCCCGTTTGAATCGCCGAAACTCAAACCTTGCCTGTCGTCGTCGATAGCGCTTGAACGATAACCTACGATCTCAGCACCGGGGACAACCACCACCTGCCCAAGGTAGGGAATCAGTTCCCGCCCGCTGACGGTTATTTTTAACGTTCCCGTCGTATCGGTCGGCACCCGAATCAGAGCGTTGCCTTCACTATCGGTTTTAGCGACGGCGAAAAATCTTTCGGTCGTGCTGTCGGCCATTATCAAGGTTACATATGCGCCCGATATCGGCAGAAACGAAACATCGGTTACATTGACTATGGTGAAATTCGTCCCCATGACCACTGTATCTTCGTGGCTGACGTCGATCTGCCTGGGGAGAGCGATTCTCATTTCGAGCTCGGGATCGCCGAGCATGTTATAAGTGTGGAAATATTGCTGGATCGTGCTTTGAGCCCTCGGATAGACGGTTTTCTGACGCATCTTGCCCGCAATGGCGGCCAATGCGAAATTATAAATGTTATCGTAGATCAAACCGCGGTAGAACCCGATAGTAATCGGATTATTCCATTGAGTATGCGTATTCCCATCGGTGGCACCGAAAAACGCCGGGCCGCCTTTGGGGGCGGTTTGCGTCCCCATCCGAATATAGGTTTCGCCGAAACAGACATCGGCGCCGTAGTTGCCGGTGCCGCAAACGATCGAGGTCATCACGCCGGGCTTATTGATATTGTTACACGAGCTGAGGTTTCCCGAATTGAATGGGGGTTCCCACCAACCGCTGGATCCCGCCCAGCCGCGATAATTGATAAACCCGCAGCCATTCGTAATCACCTGGGCAATCGCACTGGCGGGCGGCGTATAGTTGGCGCGCTGGAAAAAAGTATCAACCTGAGTGAACCCATTCCAGAGCAATCGTTCTTTCACCCAGAGACAAGTCCAAACGGGACTGATCGCATGCCTGTCGGTGGAAACGCTGACACCCCGAACGAGATATTCCCGATCACCCGAAGCCAGGGGATTTTTCTCGTATACCAGCGTTTTGGCGATAAAGGAGTTGAGTTCCGTTAAATTATCTACCGAAGCCCGCGCCACGCCGACATCGGGAATCCAATCGCTGCCGTTCAGGCAGGCATATTGGTGATCAGACGTATAGTAACTGTAAGGATAGTCGGGAACGAGCTCACCGCCGCTGTTGAGATCCTCGTCGCCGACAATGCAGACAAAATCAGGCCGCACCGGCAAAGTATTGTAGGCATTGATAAGATAGGATTTTATCTGCGCCGCCGTCGGATGGCCGTTGGGATTGATGTCGGAAGTCGTAATCAGCCTGACGTCGTAACCTTTCGCTCTTTTCCAATCGGCGAATTGTTTCATCGGCGCTTTCCAGAGATAACTACCGAGATTGGGCACGATGATAATGTAGCCGCCGCGCTTCACCTCGGCGGCGCTGAGACTGGCGATATAGGCATCGAAATTGGCCAGAGTCGCTTTGTAAAGCGGCAGAAAAGCCTCCGAAAGATACGGCCTTCTGTTGGTAAACGGATTCACCACCTCGCCTTCGTGGCTGATATTGACGGTGATATTGCGATAGACTTTCAATTGATGTCTGACCGGATTGTATTGCACCGGATACACAACCACCTGAACCATCCGCACATCCTGCATGATCACGGGCTCGCCGGCTTCACAGAGTTGCTCCGGGTAGAATGTATCGCGCGCATAGGCCTCGTTATTTATGGCGAAGGCGGCCGGGACCGCTTGGCCACCCTCGGGAGTAGGCACCTGAAAAGGTATGACATCGACGTTCTCTATGATCTCGAAACTCTCGTAGTCCGCGGAAACCGTTATGCCGGCATCATCGGGAATGCCGACAAAAGTCGAAAGCAACGGCAGTTGCGGCATTCCGATGTCCGAAAGCGATCCGGAAACCACCCGTTCGCCCTCGGGAAGTGATACTCTGCTGTATCCTGAACTCCATTCCTCATCGGCAACGATCGATATTGCATCGAAATCGACGGTCAGAGAACCTCCGGCAGTCGAAAAGGATAGCGAGGACACCTGAGTGCTGTGACTATCGATATCCGAAACGATCGATAATCGTTGGGCGGAAAATGCAGGATCGGCCGGGAACAACAGCAAAATCGCTGCAATAATTACCGCAGTTGTGATTGGTATCCTGGATTTCATACTACCTCCGTAAGTGTATTGTCAAAAAACCCTGTTTTCGAAAATCATCAAACCGTTGTCTCTGTCGGTGACATAGATATACGACTCATCCGCCCACAAGCCGTAAGCATACGGGGTCGTATAGGCGGACAGGAAAGCGGGGGCGAACGGATTGGAAATATCGATCACTTTCAGACCACCGGAACCATCGGCGAGGAAACAATAATTGCCGACTATATGGAGATCCTTGGTGCGGCCCGAGGTATTGACTTGGGCGACTATAATCGGATGAGCCGAGTCGGGCTCGGCGTTGTCGAAAGCGAATACCGTGTCAGGCATCTGCATCACCACCAGCCCGCCGCGATCGTCGGCGACATAAATAAAACGCCCTTTGGTCTGAACCGCCAGACACTCCGACCAGGTATCGCAGCGTCCCACCCTGATCGGAGAGTTCATCAATTCGACAATCGAATCGGGAAGGCCGAAAGGATGGGTGCGCGATACGTCGAATACCTGAACGCCGGCCTGACCGCAGGCGACGTAAATGAATTGATGAAGCGATTCCTCATAGCTGACCGAATCCGGCTCGCGCGGATCGCGATATTGCACCAGCACCGTCATCGTGTCGAACCATAATCCTTTTCCTGAACCCTGCAGATTTATTTCGTTCATGGTCCAGAAAGGATCCTGATGCGGCAGAGGATCGTAAACCATGCGATATATGTTGAGCGATTGATGCGAGGGGGCACCTGAAGAGACGCCGATTATATACAAAGAATCGTTATAATACACGCCGAGCGCCTCTTCAAGATTCTGGGCGATACCGAAACTGCTGTTGCCCGGCGAGAAAGGATTCAAAGGCAGGGAGACATCCATGACCTGAATCTTGCCGTCCATATCGGCCACATAGGCGTAATTATCGGTTGGCGATTTCCAGACAGCCATGGCTATATCATCGTTGGACATCTCGATATTGCCGATAATAGCCGGAATCTGCCTGTCACTGATATCGATAAGCGTCAAATCGGCATGGCCGTCGGCGACATAAGCCAGATTCCCCTCGACCAAAACATCCTGGGGAATTCCGTAAGTTTGGATCCGCGAAAGGAAACCGAAATAATTGCTGTTGTCGTTGATTCTGAATCGCCAGACCGAAGCGTCGGCCCAATTACCCCAGCCGTTCACGGCGGTGAACTGCCTTACGCGCCAATAATATGACCCGTTGGAAAGAGCCTGCAACGGGTTGTATTGGGTGTCGGAAACGACGACATCGAGATTCAGATCGATGAAATCCGCGCCGCCGGAAACTTGCAACTGATAGGCAAGCGCCGCCCCGTAGGGATGCCAGTAGAAATTGGGGGTGGTTGCCATTGCCGAATCGGAATCAGGCGGCCAGGCCAGCCTGACCCGGCTTGGATCGGGATATGTGGTGTCCCCATAAACGACAAAACGCCATATAGTTGCATCAGACCAATCACCCCATATATTGTCGCTGTTTCGGGCTCTGACCCGCCAATAATGCCGGCCGTCGGACAGCCTGCTCCCATGCGAATAAAAAGTATCATTAGTGGCAACTTGGAGTATTTGCCCGGGAAAGGCGGGATCGGCGGCGATCTGAATCTGATATCCGGTTGCACCCGACAGGGATTCCCAAACGAATTCGGGCATTTGCGTAAATACGGAATCGGAATTGGGCGGATACACGAGCCTCACTTTGCCGGGCGGATTTCCATAGATAATAATCTTTTCCTTGGAGCAAGAAAGCAAAAATATTGCCGCAAAAGCAACGGTCATAATCAAAAATATAACGGGGCGTTTCCCTTTCGATTCAGAATGCATGCACACTCCTTGAAAACAGAATCAAAATATAAGGCTTTTTTGTTTGGTTCTCTCTAATTTCCCAGTTACTCGGGCGGGATGCTTCAAAAAACCCTACGGTTTTCAACTTGTTCAAATATACTCTAATTTCCTTGGCTGTCAAGGGGAAACGGCCTTAGGCGGTCAGTTTTCAATTCCTCGGGGGTTTCCTATCCAGCCAGGCCGACTTTGCGCCACCGATTCTCCTATTTATTAAAAAAAAACAACTTTTTGGCTGCCTTTGTTGCATAAATCAGAGCCGAATCGTTACTTATCGATTTCGCATCCCGGAAAATATCTGCAATCAGAAGTTCGCAAACGGGCATCATAATGCTATGGCCAAAAATCGAATCTTTCGACATGCAAGGTTCCCTGACACGCCGAATAAATGAAGCGCATAACTATCCGCGATTGAGGATTTGAGCGAACCGCAGTATTTATGGCGATGGCCTGAACCGCCCGGGCGATGGGGAGAAACAGTCGGAGATTCAAATCATTTGCGTTCTTTTTTTGCGTAGCCGGCCGGCACTTCGAATTTGCTATCATCGATCGGCTTCGAATCGATCGATTTCAAATCGGTGGTGACTGACAAGAGGATGGTTTTCCCCGTATCCGCCGTCTTCTCTTTCTTTGACTTGCCGGCGAGTTTGCCGAGTTTTCCCAATATTGCCGCCGGATTCACTTGTTCCGGGTCCTCGGATTCCTCGGCCGAATCCGATTGCTTTTCGCTTTCGGTGCCTGAGCGTTCAATCAGGATAGTTGAACGAACGGGAAAGCCGTCTTCGCCTTTCAGCTTGTTCATGAGCTCGTTGAATTGACCGCGAAACGCCCCGGCGAAAATCTGGAGCCCCTTTTGCATCGCCGATTCGTCAAGCCCTATCGCCTCCATGTAATTTTTCTGAAATCGATTGAATTCATCGATTCCGGCGATACCCTTGCCGCGCCAATTCTTGATCTTGATAATTATCGTATCAGTGGGTGTCTTTTTGTTGACCCCGACGGCGATTCCCTCGATTAGTCGGCAATCGAATCCGTTGATTTTTTCGCTGCCTTCGCCGGTTTTGACCTCCACTTTCCAATCGTAATCCGTTTCTTCACCCAATTGCGAATCGCCGCTTGCGCCCAGCGATTGTTCCATCATCCTCTTGAACGCAGCGAACGTCAACTCGCTGTATTTTTTCTCGTCAGGCTCGATATCCCAGATAAGTTGCTTGTCGAGCCGGACTATGCTGCTATGGCGCATGGCCTTGCCGCCCGTCGTCATTTTCATCAGCCCACTGGTAAACGCGGTTTCCATCTCTTCGCAGCTTCGATCGCCCTTGACATACTGCGATTCTATCGATTTGGTCGAGCCGATCCCCATCAGATTATCGATAGTAGTCTCCCGCTTCAGCGTTATATCGGCTTGAAGCGCAGCCGGCAACGCCGCTATTAAGCACGTACAAAAAACCAAACCTTTCATAAATAATCCTCCGTTGCCCAATCATAAACCAACAATCATGGTCTGGCAAGAAGATTATTTGCGGCCTTAACGCCAAATTTTGAATTCGCGCCAATGCCCCCTTCCCCCCTGACCCCGACAGGAGGTGCTTTTTCCGCCGGCGATCGGCTGAAGGGTGATCAGGCCGAAACCGGTTTGCAGCTCCTCGATGGCGACCGGAACATCATCGACCGCATGCACAAGGGTCCCGTCTATATAGTACTTAGCGGAATTCCGCCTCCGGTCGTATATTATCGTGCAATCAAGCTCAGCGTCAGGCCGCAGCGGCCGCTCGATCGGAATCACCTCGGTAAATGCCTGTTCCGGCGTGGTCATCCCCGGAACAAGCAGCCGCTCGTAAATCACCCACAACCGATAACCGTTGCTGATTATATCGAACACCATCGCCGAATTGAAATCGAGTACATTGAAAGCGGCGAAACCATCGCGGTGGTCCTGCGGGTCGCCGCCGCTGATCTTCGCTTTCATCCGGCAAGAGAAGGCTATGACACCACGCTCATTGGGGGAAAACGAGGATTTGGTGAGGATCAGATATTTGGGGTTGTCGAAAATCTGAACTTGATCGTGCGACAAGGAGAAGCGGGGGATATCGATCGTCACCCCGTCGTTTTCGATAGCGAGGACTGCATTTTTATCATCATAAAGCCAAAACCGGTCATTACCGAGCGGAATGCCTGCGACCTGCCACAGAGCCGAATTGAGGCCTTTGCCGTCGGCCAACTGCAGCGGTTCGGAATTCATCCCTTGCAAATCCATTCGTTGATGGTTTTCCACCGCTTATTCCTTTCATTTTGAATTGTTTACCGTATGAATTGAATAACCGTGAAATTCACTTAAAAGTTCGCCTTTGGCGATCAAGAAATCATTTGACCGTACGCTCCGATGTTCGTTAATTCCCCTCAATCGTAGAGCGGATTAGGACGGAATCATAATGGCTTATAATAAACTCAACGAGTCGCTTATAGAACAACTGAGGCAAATCGTCGGCGATCGGAACGTCATAACCGAACGGTTCGAACTCGAAAACTACGCCCACGATGAAACGGAAGATTTGAAATTCTATCCCGAGGCGGCAGTGAAACCGGCGGATGCCGGACAAGTTTCGCAAGTGATGCGTCTCTGCTATGACAATGATATTCCGGTTACACCTCGGGGAGCGGGCACCGGTCTTTCCGGTGGCGCCCTGCCGGTTTACGGCGGAGTGGTGCTATCGCTGGAACGATTGAACCGAATAATAGAAATCGATACCGACAATATGATGGCGACGGTCGAACCCGGCGTGATCACCAAAACGCTGCAGGATGAACTGGAAAAGATCGACCTGTTTTATCCGGTGGATCCGGCATCGCGCGATTCGTCGTTTATCGGCGGCAACGTGGCCGAAAATTCCGGCGGGCCGCGGGCGGTCAAGTACGGCGTCACCAAAGATTATGTTTACGGTCTCACGGGCGTTTTGGCCGACGGCCGGATGTTCACCACCGGCGGCAAATTGCTGAAAAACGTAACCGGGTTCAACCTTACCGGACTTCTTGTCGGTTCGGAGGGGACGTTGGCGGTGATCACCGAAATAATCTTGAAAATAATCCCCAAACCGGCTTTCAAACAGACTATGCTGGCCCCTTTCGCTTCGCTCGATTCGGCCGCTTCCAGCCTCACCAGAATATTCACCAATAAGATAATCCCTTCGGCGGCGGAATTCGTGGAAAGAACCGCAATCAAGGCGGCCGAGGCGAAATTCGAAAAAAAATTCCCTTATTCCGATGCGGAAGCGCTCTTGTTGATCGAAATCGACGGCAACAATCAAGACATTCTGAACGAACAGGCCGAGAAAATCGGGGAAATATGCATTCAGGGAGGGGCTGCCGACGTTTATATCGCCGAAAATCAGGAAAAACAGGCATTCCTCTGGGATATGCGCCGCAAAATCGGCGAGGCGGTCAAATCGATAGCACCATACAAAGAAGAGGACACCGTGGTCCCCCGCGCCAGGCTGCCGCAGTTGATCGCCAGAATCAAAGAAATAAGCCGGAAATACGACCTGACGACAATCAGCTACGGTCATGCGGGCGACGGCAACATCCATTGCAACATAATCAAAAAGGATATCAGCGACGATCGCTGGAATAACGACGTCCCCCGAGCGGTAGCCGAGCTTTTCACCGAGGTGGTCAAGCTGGGAGGCTCGATTTCCGGCGAACATGGAATAGGGTGGGTGCAAAAGCGGTATTTGCCTTTGGCTCTCTCCCAAGTCGAAATCGAACTGATGAGGGGCATCAAGTCGGTCTTCGACCCCAAAGGGATTCTCAATCCGGGAAAGTTATTTCCGGATAGGGAAAACCGAAACAATCCGAACCCGGCCTATTGAATTATCGGCCCGAATTCGGCTGTGCTCCGACCATGCCGGAATACGACAATAAAGGGAATTCCCCCGAACAAAAGATCGCAATCGAATACACGGATGGCCCGCAAATAATTCTGGCCGGTCCCGGCTCCGGCAAAACCAGGGTGATCGTCGAAAAAGCGGCCTATCTTGTAGAACAAAAAGGTTATTCCCCGGCTGAATTGCTGGTCTTGACCTACTCGAACAATACCGCCGATGAACTCAACCAAAGAATGCAGGCCCGTCAGATTGAACAGCCGCTGCCCGAGGCGATGACTTTCCATGCTTTCGGCCAGAGAATAATCCAACGTTATTACCGCGAATTCGGTTTTCCCGAGCCGCCCGAAGTGGCCGGCGATTATCGGCGGTATCGGCTGATGAGACAGGCTTATTTCGAAGCCGCCTCGATACCCCCGGGACTGACCAATCCCGACAGGGTGATCGATGACCTTGATAAATTCATTTCGAGAGCGCAGGACGAACTGGTGGATCCCGGCGATGTCAACAGTTTCGTGCAGGAAAAGAGGTTAGAGGTTGAATCGATTGCCGATGATGATCTCCGGGCGGACTTGATCCGGCGGCTCGACGACTGGCAATTCGCCGGAAGGTTTTACGAAATATATCAGGCGCTCAAAAAGAAAGACAATCTGATCGATTACGGCGACATGCTGGCCGGTTCATACGGATTACTTAAATCATCCCCCGATATCTTGGCGATAATCCGCAACAAGTACAGATACATTCTCTTCGATGAATTCCAGGACGCCAATTCGGGGCAGGTCGAGATGGTGGTTTTGCTGGGAGAAAAAACCGGCAGAGTCTGCGTTGTCGGCGACGATGACCAATCGATATATCGATTCCGCGGGGCAAGCTACGGCAGTTTCGTGAATTTCAAAAAGAAATTTCCGAAGACGGTAGTCCATAGGCTGACCATAAATTTCCGCAGCACACCCCATATCGTCGGCGTATCGCAGGCGTTGATTGCCGGCAAAACGCAGCAAAGGTTCGACCCGGAAAAGAAAATCGTTTCAAACAAAGAGCAGGGCGCCAAGGTGGGGGTGATCATTTCGGGCAGCCAACTGGCCGAAGCCCAGGCGGTGAAAGATTTGATTTTGTCGCTGCTGGCGGAAAAAGAAGCAAGCAAACCAAGCGATATCGCCGTGATATCACGCACCCATGAGCATCGCCAGGCGATCCGCCGTGCCCTTGCGAATGCCGGCATTCCATTTTCGGACCAGCGCCCTCTGTCCGTTTTCGCCGTGCCCGAAGCTTATCTGGTGGTTTCTTTGATTAAAGCCGTTCTGAAAGATGATCGTCCCGATTTGATCTTTCCGATCCTGGCCAGATATTGCCCCGATTTGAGCCCCGTCGACTATGCGGAAATCGGCGTTATTCTCCAGAAATATCCGCCGTTTCAGGCACTGAAAATCATCTCCGAATCGAGCTTCCTTGGGGAAACCGACCGTTCCTCGATCAAATTGGTTCTCTCACTTATCGAACAAACAAGCCGAACCGCCGGCCTGACCCCGGAATCTTTGGTGACGGCGATAATCGAGAATTCGGGGATCATGAAAAGTGCGGTTCTGGCCGGCCCGAACGGGGAAACGGCGGTCTTGGCTTTGACCTCCCTCTGGACGGCGATTGCCGAATTCGAAGAAAGCGGTGGGGATTTGCGGGAATTGTCAGAATACCTCGACTGGGCCGAAGCCAACGATTCTATCCAGGTCGAATCGGTTCAATCGGACGGGGTCCGCCTGATAACCGCCCATGCGGCAAAAGGACTCGAATTTCCGCTGGTGATAGTCATCAGCCTTTCGGAAACCAAATTTCCTCAGAATCCACGGTCGGTCAGGTTCGAATTCCCACAGGAATTATCGAAAGAAATCGAACCGCCTGAGGATGCGCATTTTCAGGAGGAGCGGCGGCTGCTCTACGTGGCCGCAACCAGGGCTTCCCGGCGGCTTTATCTTTCCGGAATAAAAAAGCCTCGTCCCGGCCTTTCCCGCTTTTTGAATGAAATCGTCGAGAACGCCGGCGATCATATCTATGGATTGCAAATGGATAAACCACAACCGGAGATCGCCGAATCCCCAAATATGACCACAGCGGAACTGAAAAGCCCGAGCCCGACCGACGATCCGGCCGAAACAGTCACCATTTTGGAAAAAACCGATGCCAGACTGCTGGAGGATGGTTTTGTGCTGCTTTTTGAAAAATTGTGGCGGGCAAGAACGGCCAAGGGGTTGGCTGATGATCCCGATGAGTTCCGCCGCATGGCGACGCAATCGATCGCCAGGTGCCGTTTCGAACCGCCGCCGCCTAA
>CAZHVC010000023.1:0-10772 GCA_964535765.1 uncultured Ignavibacteria bacterium
CGGATTCAGGATGGCGATAGTCGATCGCTACCTGAAATCGCCGCTGGAAATGGTGGGGTTCGCCTCCACCTTGACCGATTCCGCCGTCGAAAACACCGTTTTCCGGCTTTTTCGGGAGTCGCCCTATCCGGCTGCGGTCAAACCCCGGCCATTCGTCATGACCCCCCCGGAAAGCACCGTGGCCGACTACTGCGATATCAGCGGGCTGGATTTCGGAACGCTTTACCGGCTGGCCTATTTCATTCAAAAAGAAACGAGGCTTCGCCAGAATCTGGCGGCGTTGGAGGAAAAGGGTCCGGCGTTCGATTCAATCGTTTTCGGCCTGACGTTATTGCTGGAAGAAGACGTCATGGATGAATTCCGCAGCGTCGATGAACTCGATTCGATTCAACGCTACGAGGAGGAATGGACGGAGAAACTTGTCGATTTGCTGGGAACGGTCGATGCCGGAGCGCCGGCCGTAGCCTGTCTCGAATTTCTGGATTTCGGCGGCGACTCGATTTTGAATCCGGGTCCGCCTCCGCTATTCAATGGGGAATATCTGGAGTTTTCGACCCCCTATGGCAAGGTCTGCGTCGGCGATACGGCCTCGCAATATTATTTCGGTGATCTATTCATTGTTATCGATTACGGCGGTGACGACACTTATCTGGTGCAACGAGAGGGCGACCGCAAATCGATATATGTTCTGGACTACGGCGGCGACGACACTTACAATTTCGAGCCCGTGAGAATTTCGCCGTTTGCGCTGGGGATGAGTATCGTGGTCGATTTTGCCGGCGACGATATTTACTCCGGCGGGTCGTGGTGTCTGGGAGCCGGACTTTTGGGTGGCGCTGTTTTCTGGGACAGGTCGGGCGACGATCGCTATTTCGGAGACACTTTCACGATGGGAGCCGGCTGTCTGGGATTCGGCATTCTGCGTGACGACGGCGGCAACGACATCTATCAAGCGGCGCTGTATTCGCAGGGATTCGGTTTTATCGCCGGTGCCGGCGCCCTTTACGATCGTGACGGCAACGACCGTTATTCGGCCGGCGGCAAATATAAGGATATTCTGCGTTATTCGGACCATTATCTTTCGCTGTCGCAGGGGTTCGGTTATGGGATAAGGCCGTATCTTTCGGGCGGCGTCGGTTTGCTTGTCGACAGTGGCGGCAACGACTTTTATGAATCGGACATTTTCGGCCAAGGTTGCTCGTACTGGTGGTCGCTGGGGATTTTATCCGATAAATCCGGCCATGACAGATACTTGTCATATCAGTATGCCCAGGGTTGCGCCACGCATATGACGTTGGGTTGCCTATATGATGGATCGGGCAACGATCTTTATTTCGGCAAGGGGTTGATGCAGGGTTGCGGGCACGATCGATCTTTCGCGGCGCTTTTGGACGCCGCCGGCGATGACAATTACATAGCTTACGATTTGTCTCAAGGAGCGGGTTCGGCCAACGGCAACGGCTTGCTGGCCGATCTCGAAGGCAATGACGCCTATGTGGTGAAAGATGCCAAGAACACACAAGGGTATGGAAACGAACGGCGCGATTACGGTTCGATCGGCATAATGATCGACTTGGGCGGGCGTGATTCATACGCCGGGGGTCAGGGAGCGGATTCGACCTGGTGGAGCAAATCCGCCTGGGGGATCGGAATTGACAAATAGGCGGATATATGTCCAATAAGACACTTATAAGCGGATTGATATTGGTGATTGCGGTTTGGTGCGGGGCCGCTGCGGCAAAAGAGGATCCCGAGCCGCCGGATTCGCTGGGCCGGATCGTCGATTCGTTGTTCGTCCGGGCCTCCTCCGGGGAAATCAAATTTCAAGCCGAGGTCGAGCCATCGAGAAAAGCCTTGATCGCCTTGGGAATCAAGGCGGTGCCGAGGCTGCTTTCCAAACTCGATACGCGGGACGCCCGGGAGATGCTGGCAATCACCGAAATTTTCAAGGGAATAGGCGAGGCCGCGGTCGAATCGTTGATATCGGTGCTGAAAAGTGATGACGGCTTTGTCAGAAGGTTGGCTATTCGCTGCCTGGGCGAAATAAAAAGCGACAAGGCGGTTTGGCCTTTGCAGGCGATGGCTCAACATCGAGATTTCCGCACCCGGGTGGAGACGATGACGGCGCTGGGGAATATCGGCAGTTCGGCGGCATCCGCAGCGGTTCAGGCCGGTCTGAACGATTCGATCGAGTTGGTGGCCACGGCGGCGGCCGTCGCCTGCGGGAAAATCAAAAAAGATATCGATCCCAATGCGCTTCTTGCCGTATTGACCCATCGCTATTATGGCGTGCGCTTCGCCGCGGCGCGCTCGCTTTCGCTCATCGGCGAATCGGTCATCGCGCCGGTATCAGCCTATCTCGATTCAAGCGGCGATGTCAACGCCAGATGTTTCGCCTTGCTTTCGCTGGCCGTCAAAGGATCCGAAAAAAGTGTAAAAACGTTAAGCCGGTTTGCCGAAAGCGAAAGCTGGCAGCTCCGGGCGGCCGCAGCCGATGCTTTGGGTATGACTGGAATCCGCAAAGCCGAATCGATTCTGAAAAAGATGATGGCCAAAGACGATCATCCGCTGGTGAAGGCGAAAGCGAAAGCCGCCCTGGCCGCCTTGGATTAAGCTATGGCCGGCGATTCCCGTTTCGATCTATATTTTCCGGCATCGTCGAAAAGAAGCTCCCGCAACCGCCGGGCAGAGATTCCCCGACTGGGTTATTTACGCGATACTCCGGCTGGAAAAGTATGGGTGGTCGATTGGCGGTTTCCGGCGGGTGCAAGGCACGGCGGCACGGCAATCCGCAAACAGAACTCGCTGAATCCGCTGGTCGACAAATCGCTGAAAAAGTTCAATCCGGCGGCGGCGATGATAATCGATACGGAAACGACCGGATTGGCCGGGGGCACCGGAACTTATGCGTTCATAATAGGGGCCGGTTTTTGGGAAAAAAATGCGCTGGTCGTGCGCCAGTATTTGCTGCGGGATTTCAACGAGGAGCCGGCCCAGCTACAGGCGTTCGCCGAAGATTGCCGCAGTCAATTGATTTCTTTCAACGGCAAATGTTTCGACCTGCCATTGCTGGCCAATCGCTGCCGGATCAATCGGTTGAATTTTCCCCTGGAATCAGCTCCTCATCTCGACATGCTTTTTAGCAGCCGCCGAATCTGGAAACGGCATTGCGATTCATTTCGGCTTCTGGACCTCGAGAAACGGATACTGGGATTCGCCCGGACCGACGATGTGCCGTCGTATTTGATACCGGCGATATTTTTCGACTATCTGCAAAACCGTGACGAGAGGCTGCTTTATCCGATTCTCAATCACAACCGCGACGACATCCTCAGCCTTCATCAGTTGGCGACCACCGCATCGGAAACGATAACGAATTTGATTGAGCATGGCGGCAACGACGACGATTTGCTTCTCTCGACAGCCGAGATAGCGTTCATGTCGGGCAGACTGACCGAGGCGTTGCACCTGCTTGGAAAAATAAACCCGTCATATGCGTCCGAACGGACGCTGATCCAATCGCTGAAAATCAAAGCCTGTATTTTCAAAAAGCTTTGTCGCTGGGAGGAAGCCCTTAACGTCTATCGGCAACTGACGAGGCTGGACGAGGAAGTGTCCGCGCTGGTCGAATCCGCCAAACTCTGGGAGCATCGACTGAAAAATCCGGCCGCCGCACTGGAATCGGTTCGGCGGGCCGAAATCGCCGTCGAATTCGACGAATATAGCCACGGCCGTCGGATAATCGCCGAAGAGTTGAGCCGCCGCAAAGGGCGGCTGTTGAGAAAACTCGAGCGGAGGCAAAGGTAAGCGGACCGGCCGAGGGCCGAATCTATCGGCTTGTTTTCCGTTCAGGCAACGAAAGTATCTCCGAATCCGAGCACCCAAAGGGTGATTCGGAAACCGGCAACCCGCCATTGCCTCAACGATAGTTCACGATAAACCTGCCGTGGGGAACTCTCAGCCGAATTCCCATCTCGAACATTTTCTACCTCGACGCTTGCTGCAGGTGGGATTGCGCCCTTCCGCCAAGCTGGAAATTTACCGACGGTTGCAAAAGAATGAGCGGCGGCAGCCTTGCCGCTTTCGATTGGTTCTTTGGCTGATCGATTCTTCACCGGCGATCCGCCATAGGCCGCGGCCGGCTCGAATCGTCAAACTCGGGGACAACCGAAATCTGTGACAAGAAACAGGAGTTGTCAAAAATTCCCCTGAAGAAAGTCGCCTTCGCCGACTATCGCCGAAAAAAGGTCATAAAATAATGAAGCCTGCAGCGGCCGAAAGCCGGCCTTGCAGGCATGATCCGGCGGATTGGCCGCTATCCGAGTAGGGCGATCACTCCGGCCAGAAATGCACGGTTCCCTTGGTCGGGTCCTCGTCGTCGTCGTAGATCCAGAGCGTATCGATCGCCGCCGAGTCGGTCGTCGGCCATTGATTCATCTGGGCGTAAAAGTCGCTGGTGTCGAGATTGATCACGCACCAACCATCGCCGGGATTGAAAACAAAGCTGTTTTCACCGGGCAGATTGGGGCCGGTTGTCTGGCCGAGGAAAATCTGCGAGCCCAGGGTGACCAGCACCCCGGCGGAATCGATGGCTTCGAAAACATTCTGCTGGATCAAGGCATATCCACTCTGAGTCGAAATGACCCCGATCCGGCAACTGTCGAGCAGGCTTTGATAAAGCATGACCTGGTTTGAGTGACGGGGATTCGATTTTGTCGCCACGCCGATGTAGCATTGAGTAATCCGGCAGCCGAGGATAGTCAGTTCGAAATTACTCAGAGTGTCGACATTCGGCGTCAGGGTGATCCCGACTCCGTTCATCGTTCCGCCGATCACAGTCAGGCTTTCCACGACGGTTGAATTGTTGCGCAGAAGGATGGCCGGATTGGAAATGTTTGTCCCGCTTGGAGCCAGCACTCTGGTCGAGTCGACACCTTTGCCTTTCAGGGTGATCCGATAGGGCGGAGTAAGCGGCATAACCTCACCGGTGGCGGCCGAATAGGTGCCCGATCCGATGACAAGCGTCTGACCGGTGGTCACCACGCTCAAACCTTTGGTGATCGTGCGGTAGGGATGGAACACGGTCCCTTTGCCGCTGATATCGTTGCCTGTAGCTGAATCGACGAAAACGAAATCAGGATGAACCAGATTGGCCACGGCGGTTCCGAATTTCGTCGTATCGGCATTGCTGCGGGCCTTTATCAAAACGCTGTCGAACGTAACTTGATCATAAATGAACGGCGGATGGTAATAGGCCGAAGTGTCGTTCAGCGGGGTCATATTCCCCAATGAATCGTTACCGGATGGATCATCGTTGACATACCAGGTCACGGCGCGCTGATTGGTGTTATAGACAAGGGCGACGAACAAGGTCGAATCGCCGAACGAGACGGTGCGAACCTGAGGAATCACCGAAATGGAAATGTCTGTGGGACCCTCATGATCGATACCTTTATTATCGCAGCCGATTACGGCGGCGGCAAGCGCCAGTGCCGGAAACAGAAGTCTTTTCATTTTCATTCCTTTCGCAAACGGCCTGCCTCGGATATTGCCAATTACCCCGGGCGGCCTGGGCAATCATCTGAGTAATTTTATCGCCAGATACGGATGAATGTTCATATTAATTCGCGAAACTTCCGCCGAAATTTATCGATTTTGCGCCGGTCCGAATTGATCAGAAGCGGGGCATCCGGCCGCTCATTATATCTTCGATCTGGCGGCGGACCAGATTCGCCTGAATCGAATCGGGCGCAACTTTCAGATATTCGGTCCAGGCGGAAATCGCACTGTCTGTCTGACCCAGCCCCATCAGGAATATGGCCCCCTTGTTGAAATAAGCCTGAGGCAGATCAGGCTTTATGGCCAGTGCGCTGTCAAGATAACCGATCGATCTGTCGAAACGACCCAGATGGCTGTACATCACCGCGCAATCGGTGAGCACAAACGGATTTCGGGGATCGATGGCCAGCGCCTTTTCGTAATATTCTATCGATTCGTTCGGACGGCCGATATCGAAATAGAGATTGCCGATTTGGATCAGATTATCGAGATTATCGGGTTGCGTTTTCAGAACGGCTTTCAGGCGGTCAATTTCCTTGAGTGTTTCAGCGACGGCCTGATCGTTGGTGTCTGCCTCCGCTGGCATTTCAATCTCATGATTGTCGACCAGTGGTTTCGGGGCGATGAAAAATACGATCACGGCGGCGGCGGCGAATACCGCGGCGAAAAGAATAAGTTTCTTCACGGGTTCAGTCATCACCTTTTATCCTGCTATCCGCCGGGCGAATTATCGGCCAATAGCGGGCGGTTGTCAATAACAAACTGACGGTCGGTCGGCAGGCGCCGAACGCCTCGCCGATCGATCACGATCGCACAGATTGCAAATTTCGCTGATCCGTAGTATAATGATACATGAGCAAATTGCAGGGGCGGATTCTGGCCGTCCACGGCCAAAGCTCGGTATTGCACCATGACGGCCGAATTCTTAGAGCCACTCTTAAAAAAAGCCTGCTGAAAGAAAAACGCCAATCCTCGCCGCTTGCCGCCGGCGATCTGGTCGAGTTTTTTCTCGACTCCAGCGGGGTGGCCGTGATCGAATCGGTGTTGCCGCGCTCCAGCAGCCTGTCGCGCCCGGATATCCTGAACAAGGAAAAAATCCAGGTGATAGCCGCCAACGTCGATCAATTGATTATCATCTGCTCGACGGACAAACCGCAATTCAAGCCGGGGTTGGTCGATCGCTATCTGGTCTTAGCCGAAAAAGAGAAAGTGAAGCCGGTGATAGTCTTGAATAAAATTGACCTGCGAAACCCTGCCGAATTCGCCGGCTATTTGGATGTCTGGAAAAGAATCGGATATCATATCTGTTTCACCTCGGCGGCAAACGGTGAGGGAATCGAGGAGGTGGCGAAGATTCTGCGGAATAAAATATCGGTTACCACCGGCCACTCGGGAGTAGGCAAAACAACGCTGATAAACTCGATCATTCCCGAGTTGCGCCTGAAGACACAGGAGATTTCCCGGGCGACCGGCAAAGGCGTCCATACGACCTCGGCGGCCATCATGTATCCGCTGGCCGACGGGGGATGGATAATCGACACTCCCGGCCTGAAAGTACTCGATATCAGCATTGTCAGCGAAAAAGAGCTGCAAGACTGCTTCCCCGAATTCGACGGACTGCGGGAGCGTTGTCAATTCGGCGATTGTCTGCATCTGAGCGAGCCGAATTGTGCCGTCAAGCGGGCGGTCGCCGAAGGCGGAATAGCCGAATTCCGCTATCAAAGCTATCAGCGGTTCCTGCGGGAGATCGCCGACGCATAGGCGGCTTTCGTGATGGCCGTTTTTCATGATCGCCGATAGTCGGCGCCACAATTTTTTATCGATTTGTAACATATTGATTTACAAGAGAATATCCGGATCGATGGGAAGCGGCTGAATTGTCAAATGAACTTATTATGTCGCAATATGTTAGAAGTCTATAAATATTTTGTCAAAAAGACAGATTTTTCTTGACGCTCTTAATGCAAATTCTTAATTTGTCGAAAGTTAAGTTAAATGTCAAAAGGCGATCCCAAACCCTAACCAGCGAAAGGGGGTTGAATGCGTGACAGGTGTTCGTGTCCGAGAGGACGAATCGTTCGAGAAAGCTCTTAAGCGGTTTACCAAATCTTGCGAAAAGGCGGGTATTCTGTCTGACATCAAAAAGCATCAGCATTTCGAAAAGCCTTCCGAGCGCAGAAAACGCAAACAGGCAGCGGCCAGAAGAAAATCGCGCAAGAGAATGCAGGTCGAACGCAGTGGCAATTTCTGAGGCTATCGTCAAAGACCTCGCTTTGGCCATGAAAAGCGGCGATAAGGTCGGCTTAAGCGTGTTGCGGATGCTCAAGTCGGATTTGAAGTATAAGCAGATCGAGCTTGGTCATGAACTTTCCGACGAGGAATGTATCGCCGTGCTTTCCGCCGCCCTCAAGAAAAGGAATGAGGCGGCAGAAAGTTTTCAGAAAGCGGGCAGGCAGGATCTGGCCGCCGCTGAACAGGCGGAAATCGCCGTGATCAAAAAATATCTGCCGGCCGAGCTTGACGATGAAAACTTGCTGGCCATGATTCGCTCGGCCATAGCCGAATGCGGGGCCTCGACGCCGGCCGATATCGGGTCGGTGATGAAGATTCTGATGCCCAAGGTCAGAGGGCGTGCCGACGGCCGTAAGGTGAATGAATTGGTGCGAAAGTCGCTGGGAGGCTGAACCGTTTTTTAAGGAGGGGATCTTTGAACTGGGTTGACTTCTTTATCATTGTCGTGCTCGTGGTGGCCTTCGCCAATGGCTATCGACGCGGTGCATTCAAAGAAATTTCAACGTTCATAGGTTTGATCCTGGCGATCGTCCTGGGAGTCTATTATGCCGACTGGCTTGCCGCCAAAGGTTCAGGCAGATTCAACTTTTCCCCGAGCCTAATTTATCTGATCAGTTTTTTGCTCATATTCTTGGTCGTGCAGGTATTTTTGAAATTACTTGGACATCTATACTACAAGATGGTGAAAATCACTCCGCTGAAAAAATACGATAAGGTGATCGGCGGAGGTTTCGGGTTGCTCAAGGGGACATTGGTGCTTTCGCTTCTCTTTCTGATGTTCATTTTCTTTCCCGGATTTCAGTCGTTCAACGGCGCCATCGATCGGTCGAGCATGGCCCCGGTGTTTCGCAAAATTGTTCCGATCACCTATGACACGGGCATGCTGCTTCACCCTTCCAAATCCAAGTTCGTGCCCGAGGTGAAAAGCGGCATACTCGGATCCAAGGCGGCCACTTATGCTGAGGATCCGGAGGGATTCATCGAGAAAAACGAAATTCTCGGGATGACGTCCAATGATGTCGGTGTGCTGAATAATGTTGATAGATATTTCGGTGACCGAACCGAGTTCGCCAAAGGTTCGGAATGAGGGCGTGATGGCAGCCGGGGAGCGCCTGATTACTTGACGCCATGAATTCCCATGCATTGAAGGTGCTGGAGTATGACCGAATCGTCCAGCAGCTTCACGACCTTTGTTTCAGCAGTCCAGCGAAACGAATCAAGATCGAACCTCTGACGGAAACCGCGACAATCGAATCTAACCTCGATTGCCTGGCCGAAATGCTGGAGCTTTATCGGGCCGACGGCGGGCCGCCTTCCTTGATATTCGACGACGTCGACCGGATCGCCGAAAAGGCCGCCTCAAGCGGTGATGTTCTCGAACCGGCGGAATTATTGAAAATCGGAGAATTCTTGAGCGTGACCAAAGGCTTCGTTCAGCTCGATAGAAAATTCGTCAACTTGAATCGCCTGCTCGGTCGTCTTCACTACAATGAAGAGCTCGATAAGGCGATCTGGAAATCGATCAGGCCACCCGACGAAATAAAAGACGAGGCAACGCCCGAACTCCGCCGAATCCGGCGGGAAATCGCCCGATCACGGGAGCGGTTAGAGGCCAGGTTCGCCGAATACCTGAACTCGAGTTTATCGAGTCATCTTTCCGACAGCGTTTACACGATCAGAGACGGCCGGTACGTGTTGCCGGTGAGGGAAGGGTCGCATTCGAAAATCAAAGGTATAATTCACGATCGTTCATCGACGGGAGCGACCTATTTCATAGAGCCGATCGAGGCCATAGAGCATAACAATCAGCTGCGCGAATTGATGAGCGCGGAAAAACAGGAAATTTATCGAATACTGCGCCGGCTCACCGACGAGGTTTGTGCTTATCTGGAGACTTTGAAGGAAAACGTGGCGATATTGGCGAATATCGATTTGCTTTCGGCCAGGGCGAGATTGGCTATCAAATTGGATTGCGTGCGGCCGGTTTTAAGTCGGGAACGAATTATCGAAATCAAATCCGGCTATCATCCGATTTTACGTTGGCGGGAGCGGCAAAATAACGGGGCGCCTACGGTGCCGCTGGATTTCAGTCTGGGACGCGATTATAAGACGATCGTGATCACCGGTCCCAATACCGGGGGCAAGACGGTGGCCTTGAAAACGGTCGGCTTGCTTTGTTTGATGGCGCAATCGGCGATGTATGTGCCGGCTGGCGATGGTTCGACTTTCGGCGTGTTTCGCGATATCTTCGCCGATATAGGCGATGAACAATCGCTTGAAGCTTCGCTTTCGACTTTCTCTTCGCATCTACAGAACATACTCGAGGCGTTAAGGGAGGCGGACAGCGGCTGCCTCGTATTGCTCGATGAATTGGGTGCGGGAACCGATCCCGACGAAGGCTCCGCCCTCGGTCAGGCGATAATAGAAAATCTGACGGAAAGGGGTATCTGCACCGTCGTCACTACTCATCACGGCCGGCTCAAGGCGCTGGCGGTCAGTCTGCCGGGGGTCGCCAATGGTTCATTGGAGTTCGATCAGGAAAATCTGCGGCCAACCTATAAATTCCGTCAGGGGATACCGGGATTGTCCTATGCCTTGCAGACGGCCCGCAAACTCGGTCTATCCGATAGCATAACGGCCCGCGCCGAAAGCCTGATCGATAAGTCGGAGAGAAATCTTTCCGCAATGATAGCCGAACTGTCGGGCAAACTCAAAAATATCGACGAGCAGTTGGAAAAGGCAGCCCGCAGCCGCCTGGCTTATGAATCGCTGGCGAAAATTTACACCGATAAAATCGAGTCGCTCGAGAAGCAGAAAAGAGATATCAAAAAAGACTCGGTTATCAAGGCCGAGCAAACCGTCAAAAAGGCGCGCGCCGAGATCGACGCGCTGATTGCCGAGGCCAAGGCGTCATCGAAAAA
>CAZHVC010000024.1:0-10423 GCA_964535765.1 uncultured Ignavibacteria bacterium
ACTCAGTATTCTGCAAGTATTTTCAAGTAAAACATCGATCGCCCGATACTCGCCGCCTATTTGCTCGTCGATCAAGGACTTTTCATCAGAAGATATTTTTTCGGGGGTGAGCAGGTAATCGACATAATTGCGATAGGCGGTCGCCGTCGGAATTCTGCCAGCCGAGGCATGGGGATGTTTCAGATATCCCATTTCCTCAAGATCCTTCATTATGTTGCGTATGGAAGCCGGCGAAAGGCCAATATCATATTTTTTCGCCAGGGTGCGCGATCCGACCGGCTCGGCGGTATTGATATAATACTCGACCAGCGCTTTCAGAATCAATTTCTCGCGCTCAGACAAATCAGCGAAGCTCATCAGCCGACTCCTGGATATATTATAATAATATCGACGGCATTTTCGTCAAGCCCTTACTGCCGTTGATTGAATTCTTTGACGGGCGAATTTGTTTCCGGCTATTTTGAAAATCGTTTTCGCCATGGGTTATGCTAAATCTTGCGCGAGCGGAGGATGGAAATCACCAAAAATATGCCCAGCACGGCGGCGAACAGATATCCGATCAGGCCCAAAAGCGGGATATCGAACACCGTATACCCTTTCCGCATGGTGGCGATGATCGATGATCCGACTATCAGTGCAGCCACCAGAAGCGATAGCGACAGACGGTTCGATGAGCGGTCAAGCTCGCGGATAAACGAATCGAGATTCTGCACCCGCATCTGCATTTGAAGTTCGCCGCGGCGCAGCCGCTGCAATACTTGGCGCATCTCTTGAGGCGATTGGGTCAACAGCCAGCGCAGTTCATCCGCCAGCGCCTGAAAGTCCCTGATGAATCTTCGCGGATTATATTTCCTGGCGGTGAGATTTTTCATATAGGGCGCCATTTCCGAGATCAGATCGAAATCGGGATTCAGCAGCCGAGCGAGTTCTTCATAAGTGACCAGCGATTTTCCGAGCAGCATGAATTCGGTCTGGAAACTAATCCGGTGCTGCTGGACGAAAGCATACAGTTCCTCCATCAGGCTGCGGACGTTAATATCGCCCAGCGAAACGCGATAATATCTGATAATCAGCTCGCTTATGTCCTGTTCAAGCCTTTTCAAATCGGTCTCATCCTCGATGACGCCGATGTTGCGCAGGACGCGCACGATGGCGGCGGAATCGCGGGAGACGATGGCGGCAACCAGATCGCCCAGCTCGTCCATCTGCGATTCCGAAAGGATTCCCATCATGCCATAATCGACCGGCGCGATTACACCGTCATCGAGAACGAATAAGTTCCCCGGATGGGGATCGGCATGGAAAAAGCCGTCTTCGAAAATCATTTTCAGGACCAATCGGGCGCCGTTTCGGCACACCTGCGCCGTATCTATGGCCGATCGTCTCAACTCGCCGATGCGCGATATTTTGATACCCTGAATCAACTCCATCGTCAAAATTTTGGAGGTGCAATACCGTCGATAAAGCCTGGGTATCTTAATCCCTTTTTCGTTCCGGAAATTTCTGGCGAAAATTTCCATGTTTCTGGCTTCGTTGAGAAAATTGAGCTCCTTCATCGTCGTCCGGGCGAATTCCTCCACCAGCCCGGTTGGATTGAATCGGCGGCTCTCCGGAACGTTGCTTTCCAGCAGCTCGGCAATCTCCCGAAAAATTCTGATATCGGCCTCGATAATCCGCTTGATTCCCTCCCTTTGGATTTTGATCACCACCACCGTGCCATCGAGCAGGACCGCCCTATGCACCTGCGCCAGCGAGGCCGAGGCTATAGGCACCTGTTCGACTGATGCGAAAATTTCCGATATCTCGCCTTTTAGTTCCCGCCGCAGCACACTCTCGGTCAGCGGCCAGGGCATCGGTTCGACCTCGTCCTGCAGGCGCGACAATTCAATGATGTATTCATAGGGTAACAAAAAAGGCCTGGTCGAAAGGACCTGGCCTAATTTGATGAATGAGGGACCAAGTTCTTCGAGAGCCAAGCGCACCCTTATGGGAGTGCTCAAATGTTTCGACCGCGACGGAACCCTTTTTAGAGCATGCTTAACGGGGGTGATCATGTTCAAGCGGCCGACGAGCTCGCCGAATCCATGCCGGATGAGGATCGCGGCTATCTGGTTGTAGCGCACGAAATTTTTGAATTTTATATCGGGGCGGGGAAGCGACATTTGTCATCCTCTATCGACCCGAATAACGGGCAGGTCGGTTTTCCCGGAATATCATGGATAGGGCGCTTGATAATCACCGAATTTTCAGTCGCCCGATATCTTGGACTTCAGTTCGGCAATATCCTTTTCCATCGAGTCGATCCGCTCGGCCAGTCTGTCGATTTTGGCCAGGAGATTGAGCTTTTTCATTGCGCTTTCCACTTGTTTTTCGATCGCCTCTTTGGCCTTTCCCGTGGAAGACTCCATTTTTTCGGCCAATTGTTTGAGGGCCTCGGCTTTCTCGCTGGATGTCATTTCACCCTTCTTGACCAGTTCATCCATCATCTCTTCCAGCCGTTCTTTTGATAGATGCAGGGCTCCGATCGCGGCCAACATTAATCTCTTTGCCGTATCCATGAACGCTCCTTTGTTGAATCACTTTAATATATTTATCGTCAGCGAAAGCTTCTACTTTGCCCGGATCGATGAATCCGCCGCTATAACATAATCTTATATCGTTGTCTCCGCAAAAGGTTACATTATTTTGGGATAATAACTACAAGATAACCAGAAAATGCATTACCAGCTGCCGCCGGCCCCGCCACCGCCGGTCGAACCGCCGCCGAATCCGCCGAAGCCGCCGAAGCCGCCGCTTGAACCGCTTCCCCATCCACCGGAACGGGAACCACCGATGAAAATCGGCGGAATCAAAAATATGCCGCGCCTCCTCCTCTGGAAACGCGATATCATGCTGGAAATAATAATCAGAATGATAAAGACGGCCAACACCCAACCGGAAAATTCCGTGGGACGCCGTCTTGTCTTTGGATAATCGATTTTCTCACCCCCCACGATCCGGCCGATCTTATAGACCACCGCCTTTATTCCCCCGGCATAGTCACCTTGTCTGAATCTCGGCACCATTTCGCGGCGATAAATTTCGCCCACCAAACCATCGGGCAAGACTCCCTCAAGACCGTATCCCACGGTAATCCAGGCTTTGCGGTCATTAATTGCAACCAGGATAAGGACTCCGTTGTCGGCTCCCCTTTTGCCGATTTTCCATCTGTCGAAATATTCCACCGAGAGGGCATCGATCGATTGACCGCCAAGGTCGGTAAGTATGGCCACCGCCACTTCGACTCCGGTGGCCGATTCAATCGCCCGGATATCGGAGGTGATTTCGGCTTCGGCGCGTTCGTCGAGCACGCCCGCGTAGTCGCTTACGTATCCAAGCGGGGCGGGAACTTGCTGGGAAACGGCCGATACCAGAAATATCAAGCAGAATGCGGTAATACGCAGCATAATTGATTATAGCGGGTAATCGATTGTTTGGTCAAGGAATAAAGACCCGGAGATAGCCGAAGTCCATCGATCGAGGCGAGCCCGAAGATCATTTGGTCACGGACATCATGACGACTTTGACCATGTTAAGCAGCCTTTCGCAGGAAAACGGTTTTTTGATAAAAAGATCACCGCCCGCCTTGAAAGACATCCCCGCATCGTCTTTGGCATCCTTGCCGGTGAGGAACAACACCGGAGTATTGGCTGTTTGCGGGTCATGCTTGAGCTTAGCGCATACTTCATAGCCATCCATGAACGGCATCATTATGTCGAGCAGAATAAGATCGGGTTTGAATCCTTTGGCTGACTCGAGTCCGGCCACGGAAGAGTTCTCGATTTTGACCGTATAGCCGGCATTGACCAGGAAAGCCTGGATAATTTCGGTAATCTCGGGTTCGTCGTCGATGACCAAAATTTTGCCTTTTGAGGCCATAATCATTCCCCCGAAAGGTTATACAGATCCGGCCGGCGATCAAGCAGCAAATCGTTATATTTGTTTATCCGCTTATCGCGGGCATCCACATAATTGATATCGGCAACGAAAACTTCTTCTTTATCGGTTGCCGCGCGCTGCAACAAGTTGCCCCAAGGATCGGTTATCTGACTGCCGCCGGTGAATCGGCACTCTTGGCCATTCCTCGCTTCCCGGCCGATTCTGTTGCAGGTCAAGGTGAATATATGATTTTCGATCGAGCGGGTCACCATGGCCGCCTGGCAATAAGGCAACACCAGATTGGCCGGATGACAGATCAGATCCGCGCCTTTGACGGCCAAACCACGGGCGATTTCCGGAAATATCCAATCGAAACAAATCATCATGCCCAACCGCAGGCCTTTATATTCTACAATCTCCGGCAGGCTTTGGCCGGGGGAAAATATCAGTTTTTCCGTTGCGAAAAGATGGATTTTGCGGTAAACCGACCTCAGGCCGCTTTCGTCGATGAAAGCACTCGAATTAAAATAATTATCCTCGCTTCGTTCGGCGAAACCGAACACGACGGCGCAATTCCTGCCGGCGGCAAAATCGGCCAGCAGGCGGATAGTCAGCCCGTCGGCCAAAGATTCAGTAAGCGCTTCCGCCTCATTTTTCGTCAGGATCAAATAGCCGGTGGCGAACAGTTCCGGCAAAACGTAAAGGTCGGCCGGATTTGTTTCCATAAGATAAATCGCTTTTTCGATATTGGCAATCTTGCAGCCGAATATCGGATCGATCTGGACATAGGCGATTCTCATTGCGGCAATTAATACGGCGGCGGGCGGCAATCGGCAAGTAGAAAAATCAAGGCTGTTTTCCGATCACGAGCGACTGCGCACCGAGAGACTTAGCCAGTGGAGGTAGTTCTTGCCTTTCGTATCCAAGGCGATTATTCTCACAAACGATGGCTGATGATAAAATAAACCTGACCGAGCTGTCGGCCGAAGAGATGACGGAATATTGCCGGAAACTTGGCCGAAAAGCTTTCACCGGCAAACAGCTTTTCCGCTGGATTTTCAAGCACGGAATCGACGATTTCGCGGCAATGAGCAATCTGGCGAAAGATTTTCGAACCCTCCTTTCAGCGTCCGCCGAAATAGGCAGATTGGAGCGCATAAGGGAATTGAAGTCTGCCGACGGCACTGCCAAGACCCTTTGGAAAACAGCCGACGGCCAGTTCATCGAATCGGTGTTGATTCCCGACGAACGGAGACTGACGCTTTGCCTGTCGGCTCAGGCCGGATGCCCTATCGGCTGCCGGTTCTGTGCCACAGGTCTGGCCGGATTCAAGAGGAATCTAACCGCCGGCGAAATCTACAATCAATTCATTCAAACAAAGAGATTATTGCCCGCCGGCGTCAATATCACAAATATCGTTTTCATGGGTATGGGCGAGCCGCTGTTGAACTACGCGGCGGTGATGAAAGCGGTCACCTTCTTGACCAGCCAAGATGGCGGTGGTTTGGCCAATCGCCGAATAACGATTTCGACGATAGGTCTGATCAACGGCATAACGAAACTTATAAAAGGTAACGCCAGGCTCGGCTTGGCGATATCGCTTCACAGCGCTATCGAGGAAAAACGGCGTCGGCTCATTCCGAGGGGGGGATATCATTCTCTGTCGGAATTGAAAAGGACCGCACTAGACTATGTCAAACTATCGAAGAGAAGAATAACTTTCGAATATATGCTGATCGACGGTTTTAACGATTCGAAAGAGGATGCCGAAGCCCTGCTCGAATTCGTCAGGGATATCCCCTGCAAAATTAATCTGATCGCCTGTAATCCGGTAATGGGGTCGCCGTTCAAACCACCATCAGAAGACAGAGTTCTTGCGTTCGAAAGATATGTCGGCGGGCATATTGGTGTGGTGACCCGGCGTAAATCGATGGGCGGGGATATTGGCGCAGCTTGCGGGCAGTTAGCCGGAAATCCGAAAACAACGGAAGGTAGAACGGCCCGAATTGCATAGCTTTTCCGCACAATATTTTAACATTTTTTAAGAGAAAATCTTCTTGCCAACGAAGGTTTTTAGGAATATAATTTACAATAACTGGGCATTGTGATCTGCTCAAAGCGGATCATTTCCGGCAGCAGAACAGTGCTTTGATTTAGACCTCGCCTTGAAACCGGGAAAGTTGCTAATATTATTCGAAAAAACGCAGTAATCTGAGGGAAGGGATCATGAAGACAAAAATCGCAGTAATGGTGCTGTTGTTTGGCACCGGCGTTTTCGGGCAAAATGTTCAGTTCAGGTCGTCTGCCTTATGGACTGGAGCCCAGGACGTGGAAGTTGCAGGCAATTATGCCTATGTGACTATCAACAACGGTTTCGTTGTCCTTAATATTTCAAATCCCAACAGTCCCCAAATGATAGCCGGTAAATCGTTTCTTTCGCCCTGCGGAAAACTCGATCTTTACGGCAATTACGCCATAGTCGCCAATCATGAACAAGGGATAAAGGTCATCGATATTTCCAATCCGGCCTCCCCCGACGTCGTGGGATTCCGACAGACTCTAGGGACCGCCGTCGATGTCGAGATACTCGGTACAACGCTATATGTGGCCGACCTGGACGCCGGTCTGACCATCCTCGACCTCACCGTCCCCTCTTCTCCGGTATGGGTCAATACCTATAATACTCCGGGCGAAGCCTGGGGCGTCGATGTCGTCGGCAATTATGCCTATGTTGCCGACGGCGACTCTATTTTGATAATCAATATTTCCAATCCGCTGGCGCCCAGCCGCACCGGCGCCCTCAACACCAACGGGTGGGCTATCGGGATCGACGTTCAGGGAACGATCGCTTATGTTTCGGATGCCTCCAATGGAATGTTGCTCGTCAACATAAACAACCCGGCAAATCCCAGCGTAATCTCGAATTATCCGGCCGGCTATACGACCGGCATTGCTCTGGCGGGAAATTACGCCTACCTATCCGATTTGGCTCTCGGTCTCGAAATAGTGAATATCGCTAACCCGGGAGCTCCAATAAGGATGGGCGGGCGCCCAACCAACGGCCAGGCGAATTCGGTTTTTGTAGTCGCCAGCACGGCCTATATCGCCGATGGTCCGACCGGCGTCGATCTGATAAACGTCAACGACCCCTCGAACCCCGGTTTGATCAGCGAATATGTTACCGGCTATAGCTATAAAATGGTGGTCGACGGTTCTTATGGATATTCGGCCTCCTGGTCAGCCGGTTTGCAAATCATCAATGTGGCCAATTCCACTAATCCCCTGTTCGTATCGAGAACGGCTACCCCCGGCGACGCCCAAGACATTGAAAAAAGCGGCAACCATGTATTCATGGCCAACCGGCAAAGCGGGCTGATTACGATCAACGTCAGCAATGTCAACTCTCCGTTGATTTCCGGTAGCTATGATACTCCGGGATTCGCCCAGGCTCTGGCGATTTATGGTAGTTACTGCTATATAGCCGATTACACATCGGTGCAGATCATCAATATCGCCAATCCGACCAATCCCAGTTACGTTGGCCAGTTGACTCCATCAGGCGAAATGCTCGATGTTTTTATCAGCGGTAACCGTTTGTATCTGGCCGGCAACAGCGGCGGTCTTTTCATTTATTCGGTTGTCGATCCAGCCAACCCGTCTTTGCTGGGCGGTTATGTTTCCACCGGCAATGTCACCAAAGTTTGCGCCGATGGCAATTATGCCTATCTGGCGGTCGAAGGAGCGGGTGTGGAGATCGTCGACGTCAGCAATCCCGCCAGCGTGACCAGCCTGTCGTTCTATGCCACCTCGGATGCCGTGCGTGATCTGAGTTTTTCGGCCAATTTTCTGCACTTGGCGGTAGGGACCGAAGGATACCTTGTGTTAAACGTCTTAAACAGGCAAAACCCGACAAGGGCGGCCAGCTACAACACGCCGGGGCTGGCCTTGGGAGTAACCGTCTATAATGAGATAACCTATTTATCCGATCGGATGTCGACTCTTCTGCTGTTCTTCCAGGATTTCACGCCCGGCGACTGCAACGGCGACGGAAGCATAAACGGAGCCGATGTCACTTTTCTGGTGAGATATCTTAAAGGTTTGGGGCCTGCTCCCGATCCTTTGTTAAGAGGCGATTGCAACGGAGATTGCTTGGTCAACGCATCGGATGTTACATATTTGGTGAGATATTTGAAAGGCCTCGGGCCGGCGCCGGTCAGAGGCGATTGCTAACTTACAAGGGAGGATATAGTGAGGAAAGCAGGAATGATTGTCGGCGTATGCGTTCTGCTGATGGTAGTGAACGCGCTGGCCAGTAGCCCGCCAAAACAGGGGGCGACAAATGTGGTATCCGTCGGCACGGCGACCGCCCGCGCCGGCGAATCGTTTGCGGTAAAAGTCAGTATTGCCAACGCAGATACTCTCTCGGGAGCGCAGGTGCCGATATTTTTCCGGTCGGAGACCGCAAAACTTATCTGCGATTCGGTTAGCTTTGCCGGCAGCCGGGTCGAGAAATTCATGTTTCATGACGTAAAACTGCCGCTGGCTTGCGAAAAGTGCGGCGCCGAGTACGACAAATTCAACAAACCGCCCAAGAAAGCGGGTATCTGCGATCATGAAGGATGCGGCGGAAAGGTTTCGGCCAAAGACCAGGTGATTTATTTTTCAGTGATAGACAATATCGACCCAAAAGCAAATATGCCGCCGCTTTATCCCGGCGAGGGATTGTTGGCTACCGTATATTTCACGGCGCCGAAAGAGACACCGCCCGGAAAGATAAAACTTACGCGGGGAATGATACCCCATCCGACGATGAGCCTCGTCTTCTCGGTCTGGAATACTATCGGCGACGATGTCGAGGGCGAATTCAGGGAGGGGCAAATCGATATTATCAAATAACCATGGCCAATCCGGCTAAATATAGTTCATCACGTCTGCAATAGAACAATAATACGGCCGCCCAAGTCGATTGGACGGCCGTTTGAATCATCAAGCCGATTGCTTCTTATCCGGCGTTGTAGCTGCCGTTGTCGAGGAAGTTGATTTGTTGGAAGCGGCCTCTTTTTCCGATTTCGCCGAATTGCGATATTCAGCCGATCGATAATCGGTAATATAAAAGCCCGAGCCTTTGAAAAGGAATCCCGCTCCCCCTGAAATCAATCTTTTCGACTTGCCGCCGCAACTCGGACAACGATCGACGGGCGGTTCTTTGATACTCTGGAACCTTTCGAAATCGAGTCCGCAAGCCTGACAGCGATACTGATAGGTAGGCATTATTTCATTATCCCCATTCTCGTATGACGGATTTCATTGATCCCGCCGGCAATAATAAACGATTCGAAATCGGCGGCGGTTTCGAAATTGCGAACCGGCAACAGCCTGATGATCCAATTTGTGGTCATCGGCGAAATGCTCAAAATCGGCACGCCATGGCGATAGGCTTCCCACATTTCGATCGCCGTGCCCAGCGAAGCTTGGGGAAGGTAAGCGATCAAAAGGTCGGCCTTGCGGACGAATTCAAGGTGGGTAAAAAACGTTTCCCGGGCTCGGGAATCATCATAACCAACGGATGATTCGTGCCCCTCGAAAGGATCGAAAATTTCGGCTTTGGGGTAATGCCTGCGGATAAAATCCTTGATCTCGAAACGATAGTGCTGGGCGTGAATGTCGCTGCCCCTGTTCGATCCTTGAATAATGCCGCCGAAAAATATTTTCACCGATCACCTGCAATCAAATAAAACCAATCGGCCGCTATCAGGATCACCATAAAAATCCTCACCCAAAACGCGGCCCGCTTCGTTACCATCACCCTGACGCTGAACGAGAATATATATTCTACAAATTTCCAAAGCGAGAAAAAAAAGAGCGCCATTCCGGATATCACCAGCAAGGGATTCAGGGCAATCGCCCCGAAAACGTCACCCCGGCAGATCGAATCGAGGGCACGCCCGGAGCCGCAGGAAAGACACGGGATGCCGAAAATCCGGTGGAAAGGACATTGAGGCAAAACCAATATTCGCGAACCTATGGCGGCGACGACCAGGATAACCCCCCAAACTATATGAATCGACAGCGGTACCTTCCCTCGAGCAAATTCCAATCGCACTACCGCCATGCCAGACCCGCCAAACCAAGTATCCAGAAAATGAAACAGCAGCAGCACAGGCAAAACGAAGCCGCCGGCAATATTACGGCGATCGTCGCTTTGGCCGTGGTCAGGCCATGGATCTCCCGGATTCCGATAATGGCCAGAACGATTTGCCAGATGATCGCCACGACGCCGCCGATTACGGGCACGACCTCAAATGCCGACGGCCCCTCGGAAAAGGCGATCACTCTGAATGACGCTTCGTAATCTTTTTTCCGCCAGCCGAAAATCACAAGAACCAGATGCACCAGTCCCGACCAAATGAAAAAACCGGCGGTGGCAAAAAAAGGAAAAACGACTATGCCGGCCAGGTTGGAAATCGACTGCAGTTTATCCCCGAATGATTGAAATCCATAATCC